>JBAXFO010000592.1:0-3766 GCA_037139885.1 Planctomycetota bacterium | reverse complement strand
GTATGTCCGTCGTTCGCTGGTCGATCCTGACATGCATTCTTCTGCTCGCAGCCGGCGTCATTTATGACGTGTCACGGCGTACGGGTTCGGCTGCGAGCAGAAGAATGCATGTCAGGATCGACCAGCGAACGACGGACATACGATGGCTAGCTCCCGGTGCGAATTGTCCCGTTCTCATGACCGTGGTTGGTGACGGTTCGTAGAAACCACTCACGTCAATGTCCCGAGATCAATTCCTGGATGGATTTTGCATGACCGGCCGGCTGGCGCGCGGCGCTGCCGCGGCCTTGCAAGGGTGCGTCGCCATGATGATACGTATGGCAGACAATGCAGTCATAACGGGCTCCGCCGCTCGCCGTCGCCCCGCTGCCTTGCGCCGGGGCGTGGCACTTCATGCAAACCGCCACGCCGGGCAACATGATGTCGGCGCTTTTCGTTGAACCTTTGGGGCCGGGAAACGCTTGCTCATGGCATTCGCGGCAATGAAGCGCTCGATGGGCGTTGTGATCGAAACGGGCGTGTTGCAACCAGACGGCGGGAATGTTCGCCCGGGGCACAGTCTGGTTGACCCCCTTGGCCGGGTCGAGCGCGGCATGGCATTTTTGACACGTCGTTTGGCCGAGGACCTTCTGGGCGAGGTCGTTCTGGTGTCGAGCGACAAGGAGCGTGAGCGCGGCGGCTTCGGCGTTGGCGTCGATCTCTTTGGCGGCGGCGAGAGGGTTGGCGGGTTTGCCCGGAAGCGTGCCGCCCGGAGCGGTCGGGGGCGACCAAAGTCCTTTGAGATGGAAATTGGTGTAATGGCCTTGCAACGCTTCCAGAATCTCTTTCGGCTGCTGGCGGTGGCGGAGAGTGAGCAGGTCGGATTTCGGATCGCCGGGGATTTTGCGATCGATGGTCAGCGGGTGGCACGCCTGGCAATGCTGCTCGAAGACGATGGGGGCCATGGCCGCGCCATCGCCACGGACCGTGGCGCCGGCCGTTTGATGGCATGAACGACAATCGAGGCTGACCGGGCTGTTGTCGGTTTGCATCGGTTTGCGATAGCGCTCGCGGTCGGCGGGCGACATTTGCGAGAGCGTGAAGGGGCCAGGTTTCTGCGGATCGGTTCCCATGCCCGGGATCATGTGCAGTGCATGGTTGAACGAAATGGTCCCCGGGTCGACCGCCGAGGGGCGCAAGAGGGCGAACTCGGGATGCGTCGAGGGACCAAAGCCGGGGACGTTTTGAAATGCCGTCGAGGTTGGCTTTGGCGCAGCGAAATGTTTCGCCAGGTCTGCGTGGCACACCGTGCAGTGCGAATCGGCGACGGCGAGCAATCGGCCCGGCGTTCCTTGATGTTCGCGATGGCAAGCCGTGCAGCCGACGACCTCGACCGCTTTTTGGCTCGCATGATGCGGCGGCCCGGCATGGCAGCCCTGACATTTCGCGTCGGCCACATGATCCTGAGCGGTGGCTTTCGCGAACCAGTTGTTCGCGGCGAGAGGTTGCGACGTCGCATGGCACGCGGCGCACTGCGTCTCCCATTGGCTATGCACGGCGGCCAATGGACCTGGCGTATAGCGTGCTTCGCCGCGCGCGAGCCATTCGGCGAGGCCGAAACCCAACGCAGCGAGGACGGCGAAGACCGGCAAGACGATCTGCGCCTTGGCGATCGCGTCGCGGCGGCGATGAGCCGTCGGCGGGGCCTTCGCCAGGTCGTCAACAGGTTTGGGATCGTGGGCCATTCGGGACTCTCAAGTTTCGCACGGGGTCAGCGGCCAGACCGCTGCAACCCAGCGCTCGATTCGGCTCAAGGAGGATTTTTGCGTACGGTCATTTAGAACCCCCCGTAGCGCCAGCTCATGACAACATGATCGATCATCACCACAAGCAACGCCCACGCGGCCGGGCCATGCACATAAAGCCACAAGCGGCCGAGTTGATGGAGCCGATACTCCAAATCCATGTGTCGGCGAGCGACGACGAGGCTCCAGAGCTCGTCGAGGAGCGGTTGCTGTTTGGCGTCCGCAAAGCTCTTCGCTCGCTGCCAGCCGTTTTCCGAAAGGAGCGAACGCATCTCGTCCGTGGCTCGCAATGTCATCGAAAATCGCAGGGGCCGTTCAAGGCATTGCGTCAAGGCGCTCTGGCAAAACTCAGCGACGATGCCCGCCGCGCCGACCATCTCCTTTTTGGCGATCAACGCCCGAGCCTCGGCGAGCTTTTGATCGCATTCGGGCCCTAGCCGTTCGAGGCCATATTCATGCGGCACGAGCCGCGGCATCCAAGCATAGAGCAACTTTTGCCCATAGTAGCCGACGATGCCGGAAATCATCACGATCCACGTGAGCCACAACAGCCCCAACGTCACCGGCCCATTCGACCGGCCGCGGCTGTGAATGAGCACCATCGCGAAGGCGAGATACGCAGCCCCAATATGCCAGCGCAGCCAAGTCGTCATCGCGAGGCCGCGCCGCGAACGGAAGCAGCGGCGCACGATGTGGATGTACGGAATGAGCATGGCGATAAAGCCGACGTAGCCCGCGAGCCGAGCCGCCGCCCGAAACTCCGGCGACTGCCAGTCCCCGCCGCTGGCGACAAGGATCCACACGACCGCGAGAACCACGAACGTCAGCGCCCCGGCAGGATGCAGGAAATCGAGTCGCGGCGGTCGCCGGTCGGTCGTACGCATGCCCTCCGCTCCTAATCGTCACCTATTCGGAATAACCTAATCATGATCGCGCAGCATCTCGTCGGCGTCAACGATGCGCGATGTTCGCCCATTCGCGCAGCTCGGGGAAGAACTCCAGCGGATCGACCCGCTTCGCCGCATCGTACGGGCAACACGCGACGCAGGGCGGATCGTGGTTCTCCGTCAAGCAGATATCGCACTTCGTGGCCACGGTCCCTTTCTTCGGGCTCATGCTCGGGGCTTCCTCGGCGGTGAGCGGGTGATACATATCGATGACGCCGAAGGGACAGGCCTTGAAACACTGTTCGCAGGACACGCAGCGGTCGCGATGAATCTGCACGGCTTGATCGTCGAGCAGCGTGATCGCTCCGACGGGGCAGACCTGTTGGCAGGGGGCGTCGAGACAGTTCATGCACGCCCCGGCCACCTCCCAATCGCCGAACCGCATGTCGGGATTGGCGCGGTGAAAGCGCGGCAGCGAATCGTGAGCCTCGGCGCAGCCGCGAACGCATTGATCGCAGCGCGTGCATTTCGTCATGTTGATCAGCAGCACATTCCGCGTCAGCACGAGTTGCTGAGCGATCGCCAGCGGCGGATCGTGCGGCGGCAGGATGCGGCCCGAACTCACCTGCACGTCGATCGCCTTGTAACTCTGATGCTCCTGCCGAAGCTTCTCGGCGAGCGTCGAAAAGTTGTATTTCTTGAGCGTGCCCTTGGAGTCGGTCAGCTCCGTGTCGACGCTGTCGTCGTGTAAGATCGCGAGCAAGACATCGCGATCGAGCTTCACCAGATTCGAAGCGCACAGCGTTTCGACGGTGGCCTTGCGCACGGGCAGCGCCCCATCCGCGGCTGTTTTTTCGAGGATGGCCGCCTCGCCGAAGAAGGCGTCAGCTTCGAGATTGTTGATCATCGTCCGGCCGCCCGCGACTTCCATGTGGACGCGGAGCATGCCGCTGAGAATGAGATAAACGGCATCGGCCGGGTCGCCTTGCTTGACGACCGCCTGGCCCTTGGCGTCAAACCGCTCGGGTTGAAGGGTCTTGCCGAACTTCTGTTCGTGCTTGCGGGCCAGGGCGCGCGTGAAGGCCTGAAACTCGC
>JBAXFO010000591.1:0-3777 GCA_037139885.1 Planctomycetota bacterium | reverse complement strand
ATCTCCCGGCTCGCTTTTGTCCCCCCTCTCGGCGAGCGATTGCGATATAAAAAGAGCAGGAACGGATCGAACAATCTCGACGAGATGATCTCTCTCATGAAGCCTCCAGCACGCCTGATTTCGCTCAACCGCGCCGCTGTCAAGAAGCAACAGATCCTGACCATCCGCCGAGCTGAAACCATTCTCGGCCGCGAGAAAGGATGCAAGATCCGCATCCCCTCGACCGCGATCAGTCGCCAACACTGTCGGCTCGCGATTCTGAAGGACATGCTCACTGTCGAAGATCTCGGCAGCGCGAACGGCACGTTCGTCAACGAAGTGAAGATCGCCGAGCTGAGTTATTTGAAGCCGGGCGATGTGTTGCGCGTCGGGCCGTTTCGCTTTTTGATTCATTATCATCTGAGCGAAGAGGCCATCGTTCATCTCATCAGTTATCTAGCCACGACGACGGCGACGGACGAAAGCGTCGATGTCGAGCTGATCGATCCCGACGCCGACGGGGGCGATGCGACCGATTCGTCGCCCTCGCTCAATTCGTGATTCGTGGAGCCGACGAGGAGACCGCCATGCCGACAACCGATCCGTTCATGCGTGCCGCGATCGACGAGGCCAAGAAGGGGCTTGCCGAAGGGGGCATTCCCATCGGTTCGGTTTTGGTGATCGACGGCAAGATCGTCGGGGCCGGGCACAATCGCCGCGTGCAGAAGGGGAGCGCCATCCTGCACGGCGAGATGGACGCCCTCGAAAACGCCGGTCGCCTGAAAGCAAGCGACTATCGCCGCTCGATTCTCTATACGACGTTGTCCCCCTGCGACATGTGCGCCGGCACGTCGCTGCTTTACAACATTCCAAGAATCGTGATCGGCGAAAACCGCACCTTTCGCGGACCGGAAGACTACCTGCGCTCGCGCGGCGTCACGCTCGATATCGTCGACGACGCCGAGTGCGTTCGCCTCATGGCCGATTTCATCGCCTCCCAGCCGGCGCTCTGGAATGAAGATATCGGGGAATAGATCGTACGGCCAATCGCCGTAGGGTGGGTTGAGCCAGCAGGCGAAGCCCACCGAAAGTCGCAAAAACGAAATTTAATGCCGGTCATTGAGATGGGGTAAGCGTCAAACCTTTCGGTGGGCTTCGCTCCGCTCAACCCACCCTACGATGATCGCGATATCACGCCGCTTTGCGCATCGGCCGGCGTTGCGCGAGCAAATCGTCCACGAAACCGAAGAACTCTTCCTCGAAGCGGCGCGTCGTGAACCGCTCCGCATGGCGACGCATCGCTTCGCCGTCGAACGCGTCGGTCGAACTCTCGAAGATTTCGATCGCGCTGGCCAGACCGGCGGGCGTTTGTTCTTTGAACCAGACGCCGGTGGCTGGCGCGCGGGCGTCGAGCGGCACCACGGTCTCGACAGCTCCGCCTTGCGCGAAGGCGATCACGGGAGCGCCGCACGCTGTCGCTTCGAGGGGAACGATGCCGAAATCTTCGACGCCCGGAAACAGCAGAGCCCGGCAACGGCGGTAGTGCTGGCGAATCTGTTCGGTCGACTGCCAGCCGAGAAACTGCGTCTCCGGTCCCGCCAAGGTTCGCAAGAGCCGCTCTTGCTGCCCCGTCCCGATAATCACCAGGCGCCTGCCCGCGCGTTTGCAGGCTTCAATGGCGAGATCGATGCGCTTGTAAGGAGCGAACGCGGAGACGACGAGATAATAGTCGTCTCGCGCCTCCCAGGTCGGCGTGAAATAGTCGGTGTCGACCGGCGGATAAACGACGACGCTATCGCGGCCGTAACAATCGCGGATGCGGCGCTGAACTTCCTTGCTGATCGCGACGAAATGCGTCACGCCCGCGGCGGTGCGCCGATCCCACGCTCGAATGCGGTCGAGCAACTGATTGATGGCCCAACCTTTGACGCCGCGAAATCCGTAGGAGCCACGCATGTGCCAGGCATAGCGCATCGGCGTGAAACAGTAGCAAACGTGCAACGCCCCCTCCGGCACGGCCACGCTTTTGGCGACGCAATGGCTGGAGCTCACGACGACGTCGCACGCGGGCAGAGGCCGGCGAATGGCGGCGGGCATGAGCGGCAGCAGGTAGCGGTAGTATTTGTGGACGCCGGGAAGTTTCTGTAAGAAGCTGGTCGTTGGGCGGAGCCGTTCGATCGGTTCGCTGACGGAACCGCGAGCGTGCAGGAGCGTGAACAGCGAGGCGTCGGGCCACTGCTGGCAGAAAAGTTCGAGCACTTTCTCGCCGCCGCGCATGCCGGTCAGCCAGTCGTGCACGAGAGCGATGCGTGGGTGGGAATGCGCATCCATGCGTGGTTTCCAAAGCGGGCGGTTCGTCCCATCCTGGGACAAGGAAAAATCGTTAAGAATTCATGCGCGGCAGGCCGGTGAAGTCGTCGGGATAGACGGCGTCGACGCGGCTGGGGGCATAGGTGAAACGTTCGATGTCTTGCACGCGCGGCTTGGGTTCGCGCACCGCCGTGGCCGCGGCGTCGTCGACCTCGGCCTTGGCGTCCGCGTGCACCTTGGCGAGGCTTTCCGCGTTCAGCAGGCCTTGGTCGGTCAGTTTCTTCTCGAACATTTCGATGCAGTCGGGCTCGGAGCTACGCGGGGCGCCGCTCGACGACGAATGCCCGTGCAGACGCGAAACCTTCGCTTCGACCATGTACGGCCTGCGATGGGTTCGGCAATAATTCATGGCTCGTTCGAGAGTGTGCCAGCTGGCGATGGGGTCGTTGCCGTCCACGATTTCGCCGGGGATGCCGAACGCCTTGCCTCGGTCGATCACATCGGCGCACGATTGCACGGAGCATTGCGGAGTCGAGATGCCCCAGCCGTTGTTCATGACGATGATCAGCAGCGGCGCCTCGAAACCGGGGCGGGTGGACCAGAGCATGCCGGAGGCGAAGTCCCCCTCGGCCGTGCCCGATTCGCCGCCGACGACGATGCTGACGCCGTCGCCCCCCAACCGCTTTTGCACGAGCGCGGTCCCCGGAGCGATGGCGAATTGCACGCCGATCACCGAAGACACGGGCACGATGTTCATGTCTTTGGAGGCATAATGGGCGACGAACGAACGCCCCATCGAGAACGGATCGGTCGCCGTCATGGCCATTTGGCGGACGCAATCGAGGATCGGCACGCCCATGGCGAGGACGACGGCGCTGGCGCGATACTTGAGATGGAGATAATCGTATTGCGGGCCGCAACCTTTTTTGACTTGCAAGCCCAGGCACGAATTGAACGCTTCTTCGCCCGGCCCGCCAATCCAAAAATAGCCTTCGCCCGATTTGGACATCTTAATGAGGCGCTCTTCCATCACTCGCGAGCGCACCATGTTTTGGTGCAGCTGCAGACACCGTTCCGGCGCCAGGCCGAGCGCATCGGCAGACGACCCCGATAAAGAATCGGGCGGATCGGTCAAACGCAGACGAGGCGCACGTGACACGCTGGAGTCCTTTCGTCGACCATGGGGAGAGAGAACTCGCCCGATCGCTCGGGCCATGGGGGATTTCCATTCCCAGCTTGCTTATAACGATTCCTCACCAAAATTGTAAGCCGAAGAACGCCGGCGAGCAAATCGAGAAATGGGGTAACTGGGGGTTTTGGCGACAGGGCCGGAAATCGTTGCTCGGCTTATGTCGAACCGAGCGGCGGACAGTTGGCGGCGATCTTCGAACTGCGCGATGAACGGACCCGATGAAGGGCGTCGCCGCTCCCCTGTATTTCTACTCCAACGGAGTTGCATCCCAAAGCCCAGGGTCGCGAACGAATGTG
>JBAXFO010000590.1:0-3778 GCA_037139885.1 Planctomycetota bacterium | reverse complement strand
GCTCGATCTCGCGCCTCAGTTCGGCCCACTTCTGGCGGGCCGCGCGAGAAGACGCCGAACGTCGCGCCGTACAGGCCGCCGCCCGCCAGAAGTGGGCCGAACTGAGGCGCGAGATCGAGCGAATTGAGGCCCTCTCGCGGCAGCTTTATGTCGTTTGCGGCGTCTTCGCCGACGCATTTATGGTTCACGTTGGAAGATACGCCCGCGCTGGATCGTGGACTTGAAGGCAGCGCCGACGTCCTCAACTGCTCCGGGCCGTTCTTCCAAACGGCCCATCTCATGGCCGACGCTTGCCTCAAGTCGCGTGCCTATTATGTGGACATCACGGGCGAGGTCGCTCGCCCCTGACCGAGTCCGAAGTGTGCAAAGCCCGGTTGCGAGTTCCGATCGCATCCATCCGTGAAGCGAGTGAACCGACGGCGCATCAACGCGAACCCACTTCATCTCCGTTATAATGAATCGTTTGCGAAACATCACTTGAGGGACGGATGGTCAATTCCACGACATCGGCGACTCATCGCGACGCTGTGGGCTGGCGGCTCGACGCGACGTATGCACAACTGCCGGACGTTTTCTTCGCCTCGGCCAAGCCGGCCACGGTGCGGGCGCCGCGAGTTTCGATTCTCAACAACCGACTTGCGGATCAACTCGGGCTCGATCTCCGCGTATTGTCGCCGGAAGCAGCCGCGGCTCTGTTCGCGGGTCAAGATCTGCCAGCCGGTTCTCGACCGATCGCGCAGGCGTACGCCGGGCACCAGTTCGGCGGCTTCACGATGCTCGGCGATGGCCGCGCCATTCTGTTGGGGGAACACCGTGCGAAGTCGGGCCAGCTTGTCGACATTCAGTTGAAGGGGGCGGGGCCGACGCGGTACTCGCGACGCGGCGACGGCCTCGCCGCCCTCGGACCGATGCTGCGTGAGTATGTCATCAGCGAAGCCATGGCCGCTCTCGGAATCCCGACGACACGGAGCCTCGCGGTTGTCACCACAGGCGAACCGGTCTACCGCACCACCGCGCTGAAAGGGGCGATCCTGACGCGGGTGGCCGCCAGCCACATCCGCGTCGGCACATTCGAGTATCTGGCCGCCCGCCAGGACGAACCGAATTTGCGGGCGCTGGCGGACTATGCGATCGCTCGACACTATCCGGAGTTGGACGACGCCCCAGGGAAGTACCTGGCGTTCTTCCGCGCGGTTATGGACCGCCAAGCCTCGCTCATCGCCCAGTGGCAGCTTGTCGGGTTCATCCACGGGGTGATGAACACCGACAACATGGCGATCTCCGGAGAGACGATCGACTATGGCCCGTGCGCGTTCATGAACGCCTACCGACCAGACACGGTTTTCAGCTCCATCGACCGTGCCGGACGTTATGCTTACGGCAATCAACCTTCGATCGCTCAGTGGAATTTAGCCCGCTTCGGCGAATCCCTGCTGCCGCTCTTGGATCTCGATGAGGAAAAGGCGTTCGCATTCGCCTCCGAGGCGATTGAGGAGTATCCCGCCCTGTTCGAGCGGTACTGGCTCGCCGGCATGCGGAAGAAACTGGGACTTCTGACGGATGAGGCCGGCGACGAGGAGTTGATCCGGTCGCTACTTGACTGGATGCAAAGTTCCCGATCCGATTTCACCAACACGTTTCGCGATCTGCCGTCAGAGGAACCGCCGGGCGGCGAGCGGTATCAGGAGCGAAACATTCGGGATTGGTACGCACGATGGCAGCATCGGCTGAACACGGACGGCCGCTCGGACGGCTCGGCGTATGCCCGTATGCGGACGGTCAACCCGTCGCTGATTCCGCGGAACCACCGTGTGGAGGAAGCCCTTTCCGCTGCCGAGAATCACGGCGACCTGTCGGTCTTGCACCGATTGTTGGCCGCGCTCTCGTCGCCGTATGAAACGGGGGCCGCCGATTCGGCTTACTATCGAGAACCCCCGCTCGACGATTCCAACTACCGAACATTCTGCGGAACCTAGCCACGGCGAGATTCGGTTTCTTGGAAACCAGCTCCCGCAGAACGACGACAAAGGCCCGAGGAACTCCACTGCGTCGACGAGTCGCGTAGGTGCATTGGTTCGTTGGTTCGTTGCGAGTTAGACCGCGGGGTTAGATCGAGATGGATTCCGAACCACCACCTTTGCCGTCTGATGCGGGCCGATGGCGATCCATTGGCCGCTCCCTGGCGCACCGCAACTTCTTGCTCTTCTTCGTCGGACAAACCGTCTCGATGATCGGCGGCTGGATGTCGCGCGTCGCCACGGGTTGGCTCGTCTTTCGCCTCAGCGAATCGGACCCAGCGCTGATGCTCGGCGTCATTGGCTTCGTTGGCCAGGCGCCGGCGTTTCTGCTGTCGCCGTTTGCCGGAGTCATGGTCGACCGGTGGAACCGGCATCGACTTTTGATCACGACGCAATCGGCGTTCATGATTCAATCGGCCCTCTTGGCCGCCGTGGCGTTCTTCGCCGAGCCGGGAACGCAAACTCTCGTGCTCATCGGCTGCTTGAGCGCATTCGAGGGATTGCTCAATGCCTTCGATATGCCCGCCCGGCAAGCGTTCCTCTTGGAAATGGTCACGCGGCCGGAAGACCAACCGAATGCCATCGCCTTGAACTCGTCGCTCGTCAACGGCGCCCGGCTAATTGGACCAACCCTTGCTGGCGTATTAATCGCAACAGCCGGCGAAGGTTGGTGCTTCGTCGCCGACGCCGCCAGCAGCATCGCCATCGTGGGCGCCCTCCTGGCCATGACCATTGCGCCGCGGCCGCCGCAACAGTCAAGCAAGCCGTTGTGGCACGATCTCAACGACGGTTTTCGCTACGCGTTCGGGTTCGCGCCGATTCGCTCGATCTTGTTGCTACTCGCGCTCGTGAGCTTCATGGGGATGCCGTATTCGGTGCTCCTGCCGATCTTCGCTGTCGACGTGCTGCACGGCGGTCCCTACACGCTCGGCTTCCTCACGACCGCGGCCGGCGTGGGCGCGCTCACCGGAGCGCTTTATCTGGCCTCGCGGCTTACGGTCTTGGGATTGGGCCGCGTCATCGTGCTGGCGACGAGTCTCTTCGGCGTGGGCCTGATCGTCTTCGGCTTGTCGAACGTGTTTTGGCTATCGCTCCTGGCGCTGTTGTTTGCGGGATGCGGGATGATGGTGCAGATGGCGGCGTGCAACACGATCCTGCAAACGATCGTCGATCACGACAAACGCGGGCGCGTGATGGGCTTCTACAGCATGGCCTTTCTCGGCATGGTGCCGTGCGGCAGCCTGTTTGCGGGAGTGATGGCCGGCCGGTTCGGCGCGCCGGTCACCGTCATCATCGGCGGAACTGCGTGTTTGGCGGGCGCGGCTTGGTTCGGATTTCGACTTCCGGCGATTCGCGCTCTCGTCCGTCCGATTTACGCACAACGAGGAATCTCGCGCGAAGTCGCTTCCGAGTTGCAGGCTGCCGCGGACCTTGCAAAGCCCTCTTGTGATTGATCTCGTCACGTCGGCGCCGGCTTCGTCGTAGAGTGGCGAACGCGACGTTCACCCTTGGTTGCTTCGGGCCGGGTCGCCCTGGGAATTACTCCCCAGGGCTCCCACAGATCCGGACGTGCGTGCATTAACGCATCCGGTTCCTCGACCGACAGGTTTGCCATCCGCAACGGTCTCCGAGGCTATCCGATCGAGTTACGTGAACAGGCAAACGGAACCTCGAAGTGTTCCGCCTGTTTCCCTCGATCGGGTCTGTCGGCCGACACTTCGCTTCCCTCCACAGGGTCCTCCGGGGCGAGTTCCCCTGCT
>JBAXFO010000589.1:0-3779 GCA_037139885.1 Planctomycetota bacterium | reverse complement strand
CTTTCCATGAACCGGAAGGACAAGAATCCACTGGTCTTGTTTTACAAAATCCCCCCGCCGATGTTTCGGAGGATCTCATCAAGCCCTGGGATGAGATCCTCCGAATCCCAGGGCTGGGGAGGAGAAATGCCGAGGATCGCAAGACCCGAGTACGATGACGAGTAGGAGTATGAGTAGGAAAAACCGAGTACGAGTGCGAGTACGAGAACGATTAGGAAAACGCGTGGGACGGCGGTTGTGCGCGCTCGGGAATCGTTTTTCATCCTACTCGTAATCGCACTCGTACTCGCAATCGGATTTCTCGTACTCATCCTCCTACTCATCATCGTACTCAGGTCTTGCGCTCCTCGCACTCATGCCTCAAGCTCCAACCCTGCCGAGCCCAACACCTGTCATTTCCAAATTTTTCCCGATCCGGGCCATTTTCCTCTTTCCAAAATGGAAAAGAATGGCATAATACCCATAGACATCTGGTATCAAAGCCAATTTGACTGGTTGAAGGACGTGCGGTTCACCCTTCTGGTGGCCGATTAAATCCCCTTTGTCATGATGGATTTCGCTTCTTCCGCCGTCAGGCTTTGTGCCGCCGATGTTGATGCTCAGGATTCCCCCACCCTTTCATTCGGGACGGAGAATTCAAGGAGGGTCGCTTTCACCGGCTCGCTGGGAAAAGGATTCCCGTTTCGCGATGCCGACGTTGTCCGCCTTTATGTATCGAGCATGATTCTTACCCCGTTTGCAATGTGACGCCGTGTTGGCTTCGCCCTTCCGCGGGGGTTCGTTTCCTGTCCGGTTTGTGCCGGTTTCAGGTTTTTCCAGGTTGGCGGCTTTCTAAAGCGTCTGCCCCATGCAGGGACTCTGACGCGTTTTCGATCCGCCCCCAACCGGTTTCGCTTGCGGATTTCGGTTTCAAACACCCATCAATCTCGCCGAGCAAACCTCTTCGATTCTTTGGAGGATAAGTTATGGCCGTCGCGCGTGGCGACGAAGGTTCGCACTTCTCTGGGTCCGATGCTCCCCCTCCCCGCCGTCGATTGGTGCGCAAGCCCGTCGAGGCCGGCCCCGGAAACATGCCCCCTCGCACCGACCGTCCCGATCAAGGGACACGTTTCGAACGAAATGATCGCGGCTTCGATAACCGCAACGACAACCGCGGCGACAACCGTCAGGAACGGCCCGACCGTCCCGACGGCAGCCCGCGCTACCCCCAAAATCCCGCCAACTACAGCGTTCCGGTGAGCCCGCCGACCGCGAGCGGCACGCCGACGCGCCTCGACGATCTTTACCGCCTCCCCATGCCCAAACTGTTCACCTATGCCGAAAAAGAAGGCATCACTGAACACACCGGCATGAACCGCAGCCAGCTCATCATCGCCATCGTCCGGCGCCAGATCGAGCGCGGCGTGCCGGTGAAAGGCTCGGGCACGCTCGAAGTCCTCCCCGACGGCTACGGCTTCTTGCGCTCCTCCGCGCATAACTATCTCGCTTCGCCCGAAGACATCTATGTCTCCCCGAGCCAGATTCGCCGCGTGGGCCTCAAGACCGGTTTGATCGTCGAAGGCCCGATTCGTCTGCCCGTCGAAGGGCAAGACAACTTCGCCCTCATGCAGGTCGATTCCGTCAATGGCCATTCGCCGGAAGAACGCCTGTCGCCGACCACGTTCGAAGATCTGACGCCCGTCCATCCGTTCAAGCGCCTGATCCTCGAATCGTCGCCCGACGAAATCAACATGCGCGTCATCGACCTGGTGACGCCGATCGGCAAAGGCCAGCGCGGCCTCATCGTTTCGCCGCCTCGCGCGGGCAAGACGATCCTGCTGCAAAAAATCGCCCTCAGCTTGATCAAGAACAATCCCGAGTGTTACTTGATCGTGTTGCTCGTTGACGAGCGGCCCGAAGAAGTGACCGACATGGCTCGCACCGTGGCTGGGCCCAATTGCGAGGTCGTCGCCAGCACGTTCGACGAACCGTCCGGCGAACACATTCACGTCAGCGAAATCGTTCTGGAAAAGGCGAAACGGCTCGTCGAACACGGCCGCGACGTCATCATTCTGCTCGATTCGATCACGCGTCTGGCTCGAGCCTACAACGGCGACGCTCCTCCGGGCGGCAAGCTGCTGTCCGGCGGTTTGGACACGAACGCCATGCAGAAGCCCAAGCGCTTCTTCGGAGCCGCCCGGCAAGTGGAAGAAGGGGGCAGCCTCACGATCTTGGCCACCGCCCTCGTCGACACCAATAGCCGCATGGACGAAGTCATCTTCGAGGAGTTCAAAGGCACCGGCAACATGGAACTCCACCTCGACCGCCGGCTCGTCGACAAACGCGTCTGGCCCGCGATCGACATCAACCGTTCCGGCACCCGCAAGGAAGAACTGCTGACGCACCCCGAAGCCATGGAACGCGTCCGCATCCTCCGCCGCGTGCTCAGCGACATGCACCCCGTCGAAGCCATGGAAATGCTCGTGCAACGGCTCCGCCGCGCGAAATCGAACGCGGAGTTTTTGATGAGCATGAATATGTCGTAAGTTGTTTTTCTCAAGCCCCGGGATGAGGTATTCCGAATCCCGGGGATCGGACTCCAACAGTTCGCGCATCCAGAACCGCCCCATGATCGAAACCGAAACCCTACCCCTGAACCTGCTTTTCGAACGCGACGAAACCGCCTGGCTCGAGGCGATGGCGGACCTCGCCGCTCAGGGCCGCCTTGCGGAAATGGATCATCGTCATCTCGCCGAGTATCTCACCGACATGGCCAAACGCGATCGCCGCGAAGTGCTCAGCCGACTGATCGTTCTCTTGACACATCTCCTCAAGTGGCAGCATCAACCCGAGCGCCGCACGACCTCGTGGAAAACCACCATTCGCGAGCAACGCCGCGAACTCCGCCAACTCCTCGAAAGCGGCGTCCTCCGCACGCACGCCGAAAACGTGCTCGCCGACGCCTTCGCCGAGGCATGCGAACAAGCTGACGAAACTCTCTTACCGATCGGCACATTCGCGACCGCTTGGACTCTCGACGATGCGCTCGACGCGGAACTCCGTTAAAAAACTCGGTCGGGTGCGGAATTGAGGCGAGCGGCGCGGCGTCGGCCCGCCGTGGCCGCTCACGGTCGCGTGACGTTCACGGCGGGCTGACGCCGCGCCGCTCGCCATTCGTGCATCGACCTCGCCCGCACCACGCCTCACCTTGGTTCACGCTCCCGATTTTGTTAAGATCACTTGCAGAACGCGACGCCAGCGGAGGCCCCCATGACGTGCCCCTTTCCCGGTATGGATCCGTACATCGAACAACCGGCGATTTGGCCGGATTTCCATGACAGCCTCATCACGGCCATTCGCGGCGCCCTTAACCCGTTTTTGCGCCCGCGTTACGCCGCTCTCACGCAAGATCGCCTTTACGTCTTCCAATCCTCACGCCCGATTTATCCCGATATCGGCGTCATTGAATTGAGTCCACGGCGCCGAACCACTGCACACGGCGCCGCGACCCTGGAAGCCGACGCTCCCGCCGTCTTCGAGCTCGGTCCTGACGAAATTCGCATTCCCTATATCGAGATCATCGAACCCGCCGCCGGCAATCGCATCGTAACCACCATCGAAGTGCTCAGCCCGACCAACAAAGACACCGGTCTAGGACGCGATCATTACGTCCAAAAACGGCGCGAACTCTGGTCGGCCGGGGTCAACCTCGTCGAGATCGATCTCCTCCGCGCCGGCGAGAAAACCGTCTGGGATCCTCAAGCCCATCTCGATTCGCTCCGCCCCTGGCACTATGTCGT
>JBAXFO010000588.1:0-3788 GCA_037139885.1 Planctomycetota bacterium | reverse complement strand
AGTCCGACCAACGCGGGTTCGATCACGGTGACCATCGCGTTCAGCGAAGTCGTCACCGGATTCACGGTTGCGGATCTTTCGGTCGTCAATGGCTCCATTTCGAATCTCGCCTCGACCGATTCGAAGACCTACACCGCCACGCTCACGCCGTCGGCGAATGGCCTCGTCACCGTGAATCTGGCCGCGGGCGCCGCCTTCGACGCGGCCAACAACGGCAACACCGCCGCCGCGCCTTATAGCATCACGTTCGACACCGCCCCGCCGACGGTCGCGATCACGACGACGGCATCCGACCCGACCAGCTTAACGTCCATTCCCATCACGTTGACTTTCAACGAAAGCGTCCTGGGCTTCACCCAATCGGGAGTCAATGTCACGAACGGCACGATCAGTAATTTTGTTGCCGTTAATGAGACTACGTATACGTTCAGCATCATTCCGGCGGCGTCCGGGCTGGTGACGGTTCGCGTTCTCGCCAGCTCCGCTCACGACGCCGCCAACAACAATAACGCCGAAACGACGTTCTCCATTACTTCGAATCTCGTCGTCCCCACCGTGACGATCACCTCCTCCGAGACGAGCCCGACCAAGGCGGCGAGCATCCCGGTCACCGTCACCTTCAGCGAAGACGTTACCGGTTTCACCGCGTCGAGCTTCACGATCGCCAATGGTACGGCGAGCGGTTTTGTCGCCGTCAATGGGCGCAGTTATACGTTCTCGATCGTCCCGACGGGCGACGGCGCCGTGACGGTGAATGTGGCCGCGGGCGTCGCCCAAAGCGTCAGCAGTTCGACCGGCAACGCGGCGGGCAGCTTCTCGATCACGTCCGATCGAACCGCTCCCTCGGCGGCGATCACTTCGAGCGCCGCGAGCCCGACCAATCTGGCGGCGATTCCGATCACGATTGAGTTCAGCGAAGACGTCATCGGCTTCACTGCGGCGGGATTAACGGCGACGGGCGGCACGATCGGCGATGTCGTCGCCGTCGACGGCAACACCTACACCACCACGATCACGCCGACGGGCGATGGCGCGGTGACGGTGAACGTTCTCGCCGCCGCCGCTCATGACGCCGCGAACAATAACAACAGCGCCTCCGCCGCGTTCTCAATCACATCCGACCGCACCGCTCCCATGGCGACGATCACATCGTCGGCAACGAGTCCGACGAATCTCGCGCTGATCCCCATCACGGCCACCTTCACCGAAGATGTCGCCGATTTCACGGCCGCGGATCTGGTCGTCACCAATGGCGCCATTGGGATCATCACGGCAGTCGACGGCCATACCTACACGTTCAGCATCACGCCGACCGCGGACGGCCCGGTGACCGTGCAACTCGCGGCCGGGGTCGTTCACGACGCCGCGGGCAATGGCAACCCCGTCGCGAACTTCACGATCAACGCGGATGTGCCGCCGACGGCGAGCATCGCCACCGCCGCCAACCCGACGAACGCCGCGACGATCGCCATGACCGTCACGTTCGATGAAGATGTCGTCAACTTCTCAGCCGCGGGCGTGATGGTGACGAACGGCACGCTCAGCGGTTTTCTCGCGGTCAATGATCGTACTTACACCTTTACGGTCACGCCGACCGCCGACGGTCTGGTGACGATCAACGTTCTCGCGGCCGCCGCGCAAGACGCAGTCGGCAACAACAACGCCGCGGCGACGTTCGCGCTCACCTCCGATTTGACGATCCCGACCGTGGCCATTACATCCACGGCATCGAACCCGACGAACCTGGCGACAATCCCGATCACCATCGAGTTCAGCGAGGACGTCCTGGATTTCTCGGTCGCGAATGTGAACGTTACGAACGGTTCACTGAGCGATTTTGTGGCGGTCAACGGTCACACGTACACGGTTAAGGTCGCGCCCGCGCTCAATGGCCTGGTGACGGTGAGCGTCGCCGCGGCCGCCGCTCACGATGCGGCGGGGAACACCAGCACGGCGGGGACGTTCTCGATCACCGCGGATCGACTGGCTCCTTCGGCGGCCATTACGTCCACGGTCGGCGCCGCGACCGATACGGCTTCATTTCCGGTCTCGATCGTTTTCAACGAAGATGTGACGAGTTTCACCGCCGCCAACGTGAACGTGACAAATGGCGTGCTGAGCGATTTCACCAAGATCGACGATCATACCTACACCGCGACCGTCACCGCCACCGCCCCCGGGGTGGTGATCGTGGCGATTCCGGCGGCGGTCGTTCAAGACGGGGTGGGCAACGACAATGCCGCCTCGAGTTTGTCGGTCAACTACGACGCGGCCGCGCCGACGGTGAAGTCGATCATCGGCAATTTCTCGGCCACGAGCGCGGACGCGAACGCGACGACGCTCTTGTCGGGCATTTTCGACGACAACAGCATCGGCAGCAGTTCGGTGACGTTCAAGATTTTGAAAGGCGCCACGGCGGTCGATGCAACGCTCAACCTCTTCGACAAAGACGCGCCGCTGACCGTCGCCAATTTCCTCAACTATCTCGACCGCTACGCCGCCCAAGGAGGCACCGTTTTCCATCGCCTGCACCTGGAAAACGGCCTCGAGATCATTCAAGGCGGCGGCTACACCTACAACGCCAGCACCGTCATGCTCGATCAGATCAATACCGACGCACCCATCGCCAATGAATACAGCGACCTTCACCAAAACACGAACGGCACCATCGCCATGGCGCGGACCAGCGATCCGAACAGCGCCACGAGCGAGTTCTTCTTCAACTTCAAAGACACCAACGCCAGCACGCTCAACGCGAGCAACTCCGGCGGCTATGCCGTTTTTGGCGTCGCCGCCACGCCCGCGGATCTGGCCGTCATCGAGAGTCTCGCAAGCATTCCCATCAAGAATTTCGGCGGCGCGCTCGCGGAATTTCCGCTTCTCGACGGCGCCACGGTCGATACGAACAACATCATCCGCGTCCAGCAAATCGTCGTCAATCATCGCGACGACGCCTTGACGTATAGCGCGACTTCGTCCAATACGAGCGCGGCGACCGTGGCCCTGAGCGGCTTCCAAAACAATCAACTCACGCTCGATTATCTCGCCGCCGGCACGACGACGATCACCATCACCGCCACCGACAAAGCCGGCAACGCCGCGTCGACGTCGTTCGTGGTTACGGTGACGTAAGACGCGGGTTCGGGCTTGGGAGTAAATTCCTAATCGAAGCGGCCTATGCTTTCGCCGCCTGCCCGGGTGCTCAGCGCCGTCCAGGCGAGCGCATCGAAGTCGTTGCCGACGAAGCGAACTGCTCCGTCGACGAGCACGATGTTGACGCCTCCCGTGTGATTGCTCCGCGCCGCGCGCAGGCCGATGGCCTTGAATTGCTGCGCCCCGACGCCAGGCCGAATGGATACGCAATCGTATTGCGGTGCGTTCGGCGTGTAAAAGCGGTTGTAGCTCGCGGAGCGAATCTCGAGCGGATTGAGTCCGACGATTTAGCGAGGATTCGCGAGTCGGCGCGAGGACTGCGTCGCTGTGGCTAGGGATCTTCGAGCGCAAGGAGAATGTTTCGCGCGTTGCGATTCGCGAAGCCGGGTTTTGTTCAAAGAGAGAAAGGGATGGTCGTGAGGGGATGAATGGCGCCTCCGTCGCGCTCCCAGATCGACGCCTTGGGCGTTGGCGTCGTCTGGGTTGACGGGAAACGAAGGCCCCGTCGCGCAACGGCGATGACAAGTCGGACGCAGGATTGTGTTGAGTGGGCGACAGGCAAAGGGAGGGAGCGAAAGCGTGACTGAGCCAAGTCTCAGCTACGTAAAGAGACTGTACTCGATATTTCCCCCAAC
>JBAXFO010000587.1:0-3793 GCA_037139885.1 Planctomycetota bacterium | reverse complement strand
CAGGCCGCCGATGAAATGGCTGAAGGCGAGGAAGCGTTCAGCGGCGAAATTGCGGTCGACGAACTGATTCGCGAAGAACATCGCCAGGATCGCCGAGATGGGGAAGGCGAAGGTCAAGCCGCGTTGCTGCCAGTCGTTAAAACCGAGCCCGCCTTCGCCGAAGAAGCCGAAACTGGGGGGGAACCAGGCGCCCCAGATGAAGAACTCGAAGAACATCATGACGGAGAGCTTGAAGCGGACGCCAGAATTCATGGATTCGCTCGGGATGACGGTGGAACGATCGAGCCGGGTGCAGACGAGTATCGCAACGAAACCCCGGCGCGACAAGAGGCGAAACGCCGGTTTCTCGTGTCAACTCTTCCGTCATTTCCCCTTGGCGGCAACGACAATCACGATCACGGTCACGGCGATATGGGCCAACGTGGTCAAGCTGCCCAAGACAATCGCCGTGATGGCGTGCCCCGTCCCCTTCGCTTCGGGATGTTTCTTGACATAGCGAAAGCCCAGAACGCCAAAGACGAGCGCGAGCGGTCCGAGGATGGCGCCGAGGCAGGGAATGAGCGAAAAGACGCCGAGGTAATAGCCGGCCAAAGCCAGGCCGTTGCGAAACGGAATCACCGTCGAGATCGCGTCGTCCGCCGGCGAGGGGCGTCGACGCCGTGGGTGGTCTTCGTCGACATCATCGCGCTCGCGGCGCGCCGGACCAGACGGGACGCGTTTCGGTTCGCCCGGCTGGATGTTGTCGTCGTTCGGCTCGTCGTCATTCATCGTATGGCCCTTGTGCATGCCGTTGATTAAACTCTGGAGGGTCATTCTCGCAATCCGAGTGGATTGCGTACACAAAAATCCGCGTGCGGGAAGCAATGTCCCGCCAACCGAAATGGACAGGGCGTGAAGACTTGTCTAGAATCTGTTGCGCGGCGTTCTCCCTCGATTCTCGACGGAATCGCGCCGCAGCCCTTTTCAGGAGGTTTTGATGGCCATGCGTATCCTCTCGGCCGGATGGATTCTGTTCGCTCTCGCGGCCCATGCCGGGGCTCAGGCTCCGGAGGTCATCAAAGTCGCTCCGCAACGGCAACTGGCGCCGGGCGAGAAGAAAGTCGCCAAGGTGGCCCACATCCGCTTCGCGGGCGAATTGAGCGAAAGCCCGGTCGCCAACGATTCGTTGTTCGGAACGATTCACGAAAACCTCAAGATCAAGCTCGACCGCATTCAGAAGGCCTCGAAGGACGACGACGTGCAAGCGATCGTCATTCACTTCGACGGCATCGAAGGGGGTTGGGCGAAGGTCGAGGAAATTCGCCGCGTGATCGCCAACGCCAAGAAGGCGGGCAAGAAGGTCTACGCCTATCTCGAAACCGGCGAAGCGCGCGACTATCTCGCCGCCTCCGATGCGGATTTGATCGCCATGCCGCCGAGCGGGGCGTTGATGATCGTCGGCATTCGCGCCGAGATCACGTTCTTCAAAGACCTTCTCGAAAGCCTCGGCATTCGGGCCGACTTCTTGCAGATGGGCATCTTTAAAGCAGCCGCGGAACCCTACACGCGCAGCAAAATGAGCGAAGCCGCCAAGTCGCAGTACAATCTCGTCTTCGACGATTTCTTTTTGAACTCGTACGTCGGCTCGATCTTCCGCTCGCGAAACAAGAAGGGCCGCATCGCCGACGCAGCCGCGGTCGTCGACATCGTCAACACCGCTCCGCACACCGCCCGCACATCTCTGAGTCTGGGACTGATCGATCATCTCGCGTATCCCGACGAGTTTCGCGACATCATCAAGAAGGATCTCGGGGCGAGCGAATTGAAAGTCATCCAGGATTACGGCAAGAAGAAAGCGGAAGACATCGATTTCTCGAATCCGTTCGCGATCTTCAAACTCCTCGCCCCGCCTCGCGTCAGCACGACGGTCGGCAAGAAAGACAAGATCGCCCTGATTTACGCCATCGGCGCCATTGTCGACGGCAAGTCGAGCCGGTCGCTTTTCGACAGCAGCAGTGTCGGTTCGACGACGTTGATCGAAGCGATCAAGCAAGCCGAGGCCGACCCGAAGGTGAAGGCCATCGTGCTCCGCGTCGACAGCCCCGGCGGCTCGGCTTTGGCGAGCGATCTGATCTGGAATGAATTACGCCTCTGCAAAAAGCCCGTCATCGCCAGCATGTCGGACACGGCCGCATCGGGCGGCTTTTACATCAGCATGGGCACGAAGAAGGTCTATGCCGAGCCGAGCACGCTCACCGGGTCGATTGGCGTCGTCGGCGGCAAGATCGCTCTCAAAGGCCTGATGGAAAAGTATGGCGTCAACACCGAAGTGATCAGCCGCGGCGCCAACAGCGGTCTGCTCTCGCGGTTCGATGGCTTCAGCCCTTCAGAACGCAAGGCGATGGAATTGGTCATGAAAGAGATCTACGATCAGTTTCTCGACAAGACGATCGAAGGACGCCGGGTCGCGGGCAAGACGTTCACGCGCGAGCAGCTCTTGAAGCTGGCGGAAGGCCGCATTTGGTCGGGCCGGCAGGCGTTCGAGCACGGCCTCATCGACGCCCTGGGCGGTCTCGATGCCGCCATCGCCGACGCGAAGACGATGGGCGGCTTGGCGAAGGATGCGGAGGTCGAGTATTTGATTTTGCCGAAGCCGACGAACTTCCTCGACAGCCTGCTCGATAAAAACCTGGGAGCGAGCGCCAAGACGCTGTTGCAGGCGCAGCCGGAATTGCGCGATGCCTTGCGAGCGATCGAACCGCTGTTGCAAAACTCGCGAAATCAGGTGTGGATGATCGCCCCGACCGCGACCTGGCTGAGGTAAGCGGGAGAGCGGATTTCAAAAGGCCTGTGAAGCCCAGGGTCGCCGACTCTGGGCTTATTTTTTGCCTTCGATGATTTTGACCCGTCGCCAGGCTTCGTAGGCGCTTTTCGTTTGAATGGAATAGCTGCCGTTGACGACGTACTCGTTGAGGTCGGACCAGGTCCAACCTTTCGCGGGGTCTTCGAAATTGGCGACGTATTGCTCAAGCGCGAGATAGTTGGCGTCGTCTTCCATCCGTTTGGCGACTTTGAGCATGTCGCGGCGAGCGATTTCCGAGGGTCGCGGCGGCGGCACAAACCCCTTGGGGGGCGGCGGGGGGCCTCCTGGAGCGCAACCGACAATCGCGGCGCTGACGAGAAACGCGAAAATATGGAAGTAATTTCGATTCGACATGATCGCTCCCCGCGAGCGGCCGCGGGCGAAATCGTGCCGGGCGGGTGAATTCCGTTGGATAGCAGGTTGGACCGGCATGAGCGAAATATACGGCGCGTCGGAAGTGAAAGAAAGCCTCTGAGTTGAGAGCGGCGGCGGAGCGACCCGCCGCCTCGCATACGACGCCGCATCAAGAAGACGTAGCGTCGACGTCGGCCATACTGTCGGTGACGTCCGAGAACGTGACGTTCGCGTTGCTGCCCAGGGCGGTGATCGCCGTGATGCAGACGACGATGATCAGGGCCAACATGACCGCATACTCAACGGCGGTCGGGCCATCTTCGCGCTGGAGGAACTCGACGATCGCTTGGGGGACGGGAAGTTTCATGGCTTTCTCCTAAAGCTCGGAAGGCGTACGCGGCGTCACGAACGGTGACAGGGCACGAACCCGAATAGACTTCGATATCGCCTATTAACATCTAGGTCACGATTGGACGACTGTCAAAAGTAGCCGTCCATTTTCTGACGCTTTTTCGGGAAAACTGGCGCAGCTGGCGAGCGGGCGGTTTGATAGATTCTCGGCATGGACGCCATCGAGCAACTCAAGCAGGACGTGCG
>JBAXFO010000586.1:0-3804 GCA_037139885.1 Planctomycetota bacterium | reverse complement strand
AAGTGAGCCGTCCCAAGGCGATGTGGCGACACATGATATTAGCGCTCTCGCCTGGGAAAGGCTGGTGACCGCCGTGGAGAAAGTGCGCGACCGGTTGCGGCGAACGGCTGCGGTTTTGGAAGCCGCGAGCATCCCTTACGCCATCGTCGGCGGGAACGCCGTCGCGGTCTGGGTTGGCGAGGTGGATGAAGCGGCGGTTCGCAATACGCAGGATGTCGATATTCTTCTGAGACGAGCGGACTTCGAACGCGCCAAAATCGCCATGGCGGCCGCCGGCTTCATTCATCGCCATTCATCGAGCATCGACATGTTTCTTGACGGTCCGGGGGCCAAGGCTCGCGACGCCGTCCATGTCGTCTTCGCGGGCGAAAAGGTTCGCCCGGATTACGTCCTCGCCGCTCCCGACACCGCCGAGTCGCGACCCAGCCTCCACGGCCAGGTGCTCGGCCTTGAAGCTCTCGTCCGCATGAAGTTGACATCGTTCCGCTTGAAGGATCGCGTCCACCTCCTCGACATGATCGCTGTCGCCCTCATCGATTCGTCCTGGGTGGCCCGACTGCCGCCGGATCTCGGCGCCAGGCTGCAAGAGTTGCTCGACAATCCCGATGCCTAACGGGCGCCGATCCATCCCAAGCCGACCGCTTGGCGGTACGTCGTCGACGCCCAAGGCGTCGGCTTGGGATGCTCGGCCATTAGTTCAAACGCAGCAACACATCGTTGAGCCGTTTATTAAACGCCGCCGGATCCTGAACCTTGCCCCCTTCGCCGATGACGGCTTGATCGTAAAGAAGCTGGCACAACGTCTCGAGGCGGGCGTCATCGGCGTTCTTGGTCCGCATGGCGTCCAGAGCTTGAATGACCGGATGCTCGGGGTTCACTTCGAGCACGCGCGGGGTGGGTTCTTTGGGCATGTCGCGGCCCATGCGCTGCATCATGCGTTGCAGATTGGCGCTATACGCGTCCTCGTCGGTCATCAAACAGACCGCGCTTTCCTTGAGCCGTTTGGTGAGCCGGGCTTCTTTGATGCTGGGCACTTTCGCCTTGAACAGATCGAGCAGCGGTTGAAACTGCGTCTTTACGGTTTCGTCGATCGCCTCGGCGTCCGCCCCGACCTTGTCGATCGCCTGGAAGGATTTGCCCTTATATTGGTTGAGCGATTCGACCACGAATTCGTCGGCCGGGTCGGTGAGCAGCAAGACTTCCTGGCCTTTCGCCAGGTACGATTCCAGGTGCGGCGATTGCGTCATGAGGGCGCGCGATTCGCCGGCCAGGTAGAAGATCGTCGTCTGATCGCCCGGCATGCGTTCGACATAATCGCCGAGCGTGACTTGCTTGCCCGGATCGGTTTTGGTCGTCTCGAACAGCAGCAAGTCGGCGATCTTCTCGCGATTGCTCCAATCCTGGCAGGCGCCTTCCTTCAAGAACATGCCCAGGTCGGCGAAGAACGTCGCATAGCGCTCGGCGTCCGACTTGCGGGCTTCGTCGAGCGTGTTGAGGATCTTCGTCGTCAGGTTCGATTTGATCTTTTCGAGCGGCGCGCTCTGTTGCAAAATCTCGCGCGACACGTTCAGCGGCAGATCGGGCGAATCGACGACGCCGCGAACGAAACGCAGCCATTTGGGCAGCAGCGTTTCGCAATCGTCCATGATGAAGACGCGCTGAATGTAAAGGTGCAAACCCTTGTTCGAATCGCCCCACATCAAATCGAACGGGCGATGGCTGGGAATATAAAGCAGCGCCTTGAACTCGATGTTCCCTTCGGCGGCGTAGTGAATCGTCTTGAGCGGTTTGTCGCTGTCGTGCGTCAGGTGCTTGTAGAATTCAAGGTATTCGTCTTCCTTGATTTCCGAACGGCTGCGCAGCCACAGGGCCTTGCGGGCGTTGATCGTTTCCTCGCTGACCTTGCCCTCTTTCTCCGTGATGAGCACGATGGGATGCTCGACGAAATCGGAGTATTTCTTGACGAGACCGCGGAGCTTGAAGCCTTCGAGGAACGATTTCGCGTCGGGTTTCAGGTGCAAAACGATGTCGGTGCCGCGGTGTTCCCGCGTGGCCGATTCGAGCGTAAACTCGCCCTGACCGTCCGACTCCCAGCGCACGGCTTGATCCGCCGGCCCGGCCATGCGCGAAATCACGGTGACCTTGTCCGCCACCATGAACGCCGAATAGAAGCCGACGCCGAATTGGCCGATCAGATCGGGCCGCTGCTGGGCGTTCGACGCTTTCAGAGCTTCGATGAATGTCTTGGTGCCCGAACGGGCGATGGTGCCGAGGTTTTGCACGATCGTTTCGCGCGACATGCCGATGCCGTTATCGGAGATCGTCAACGTCCCGGCCGCCTCATCGGGCACGATCTTGATCTGCCATTCGCTGTCCCCTTCGAGAATCTCGGCTTGCGTCAACGACTGAAAGCGCACCGTGTCGAGAGCGTCGCTGGCGTTGCTGATGAGCTCCCGCAGGAAGATGTCGGGGTGCGAATAGAGGGAATGGATGATGAGGTGCAGAAGCTGTTTGAGCTCGGTCTTGAAAGCTAACGTCTCGGCCATGGAGTGACTCCGTTTCGTCGGGGTATCGATTGCTCGGTTATTTTCGGGAAGTGCGGCTCCGAGGCAACGTGCGAATTTTTCCCACCTCCGAAACGCGTCTCTCCGTTCAAGCGCCTGGATCACGACCAGGGCCGATCATAAAAAATTCGCCGCTTCACTGGAATGTTTGGCGTTCTCATGCCAGAATTCGGATGTGGCGTGTCTTGTCGCAGATGCGACGATCTCTGGAATTCCGAAGCGTTTCTCCCTTCAATCGTTCGGTGTTCCCCAGGTTCTTCCATGCCGGCGCCGACAAATATCGATGAATTCCTTGAACTGGGCGTGCGCAGCGGCTTGCTGGAGCACGGCGGCGTCGCCGCGCCCATCGAGCCCGCAACCACGGTCGCCGACTTCGCCAAGCAACTTGTCGCCAACGGTCAGCTGACGCGATTCCAGGCCGAAAAGCTCCTCAATGGCCGTTGGCGCGGATTTATTATCGCAGGAAAATATCGGCTTCTCGAGCGCCTCGGCGCGGGCGGCATGGGCGCGGTCTATCTGTGCGAACATCTCACCATGGGTCGCCGCGTCGCCCTCAAAGTGCTGCCGCTCACACAGGCGGAAGACCCCGCGTCACTCAAGCGCTTCTACCGCGAAGCCCGCGCGGTCGCCCGGCTCGATCATCCCAATATCGTCCGCGCCTTCGATCTCGATCACGAAGAGAATCTCCACTTCCTCGTGCTCGAATTCGTCGACGGCTCCAACCTCCACGATTTCGTCCGCCGCAACGGCGTGCTCACGCCGCTGCGTGCCGCTCACTATTTACGGCAGGCGGCTCTCGGCCTGGCGCATGCTCACGAAGTCGGGCTGGTGCATCGCGATATCAAGCCCAGCAATATTCTGCTCGACCGCAGCGGCTGCGTGAAAATTCTCGACATGGGCCTGGCCCAGTTTTTCGGCGAGGAAAACAGCGACTTCGTCCGCG
This sequence comes from Planctomycetota bacterium, assembly GCA_037139885.1. Classification (GTDB taxonomy): domain Bacteria; phylum Planctomycetota; class Planctomycetia; order Gemmatales; family Gemmataceae; genus JAIEPT01. The sequence goes on along the minus strand of JBAXFO010000586.1, from coordinate 297 downwards.
AGTTCGAGAACGGTTTCGTCATCGGCACCGCCGATTATCTCGCTCCCGAACAAGCCGTGAGCAGCCAGGTCGACACCCGGGCCGATCTCTACAGCCTCGGTTGCACCGCCTATTTTCTGCTCGTTGGCCGCAGCCCGTTCCAGGAAGGAACGTCGCATCAAAAAATGCTCTGGCATCAAGTCCGCATGCCCAAACCGCTCGCGAAACACCGCGACGACGTCCCCGAAGAATTGGCGAAGATCATCGACCGCATGATGGCCAAAGAACCGGCACGCCGCTTCCAGACCCCCACCGAAC
>JBAXFO010000585.1:0-3805 GCA_037139885.1 Planctomycetota bacterium | reverse complement strand
TCGGTTGTCGCAATGGGGAAAGTGAGTTGACCTTTCGGTGGGCTTCGCCTGCTGGCTCAACCCACCCTACCGCCACACCCGGCCGCTACGGCTTATGTCCGCGGTTCATCGCCTGCTTCATCTCGCGAATGGCCGCATCCAGGCCGACGAACAACGCCCGCGTCACAATGCTGAAGCCGATGTTGAGCTCTTCGACGCCATCGAGCGCCGCGATCGGGCCGACGTTGTCGTAATCGAGCCCGTGCCCCATGTGGACGTGCAGGCCGAGTTGGCGGGCCAGATCGGTGGCGTCGCGCAAGGCGTCGAGTTCGCGGCGGCGATCGGCGGGCTTCTTCGCTTCCGAATAGCGCGCCGTTTGAATCTCGACGGCTTTGACGCCGAGCTTGCGCGAGATTTCGATCTGCGCGGCTGCCGGGTCGATGAACAGCGAAACGGCGATGTCGCGATCGAGCAGGGCGTCCACCGTGCGGGCGACGGCCTCCTCATGCGCGACGACATCGAGTCCCCCCTCCGTGGTCAACTCTTCGCGGCGTTCAGGAACGAGCGTCACCTGATCGGGAACGACTTCGAGCGCAATCGCGAGAATCTCTTCGCTGACGGCCATCTCCAGATTCAAAATCTTCGTGACGACATGCCGCAGCAGACGCACGTCGCGGTCTTGAATGTGACGGCGATCCTCGCGCAGATGCACGGTGACGCCGTCCGCTCCCGCCAGTTGCGCGATCACCGCGGCGGCGACGGGATCGGGTTCCGCGGCACGCCGTGCTTGACGAACGGTGGCGATATGGTCGATGTTCACGCCCAGTCGAATCATGAGGACATGCTCTCCAGAAAACCGCGATAACGCAAAATTTCGCGATGGAAGATTTTGAAGATGAAGCCGCCGCAAATGAGGATGAGCAGCGTTTCGAGAATGCTGCGGATGGTCGAGCCGATGAGGGGGATCAGCGACAACGGCGACAGCCAGAAGGAAGCCGTGAACGCAATGGCGAGGGCCGCCGCCACGATGCCGCGACTGATCCACGACATCGAAAAGCGGTGGTCGAGCAACATCGTCAGCACGAAACGGACTTCGTTGAGCACATCGAAGACGACCCAACCCGAAGCCGCGGGCATCGCGGGCTTGCGGAAGGGATTGATGCGTTGATACCAGCGCGGCGACGCCATCGTTTCGGGCAACCGTTCCAGGACGCGCGTGGTGATGCGTTCTTCGAGTTCTCCGGGAGACTTCAGGTTTAGGTACAGCCGTTCCAGCTTGTCGAGACGTTGTTCGATGGTCAGCGGTTCGGGCGGCCCCGCCTGAATCGCTTCGTGAAGGCGATCGGACGGCGCGCTTGCGGAGTTCTCCGAAATGGAGGCCATCACCGGTTCACGCTGGAGAGTTTCGCTCATACGGTCAGCTTAGATGAGCCATGGAATGAGGTCCAGGCAAATGCGGTAGGGGAAGACGGTCCAAGGCCCGGGAATGAGGTATTGCCGAATCCCAGGCCCTGGAGTTTGCTCACAAAATGAACCGCATCAGATCTTCCTTTTCGAGCACCCCTTGCAAACGCCCGCGGACGAAGGCGCCGTCGATGGTCACCGCTTTGTTCTCCAGATCGGGCCCTTCGAAGCTGATCTCTTCGACGACGCGTTCCAGGATGGTATGCAGACGCCGTGCGCCGATGTTTTGCGTCGTGCGATTGACTTCGAAGGCGATGTCGGCGAGCGCTTCGACGCCATCGGGCGTGTAATCGAGCATCACGCCTTCGGTCTTGAGCAGCTCCGCATACTGCTTCGTCAGGGCATGCTTCGGTTCGGTCAAAATGCGTAGGAAGTCTTCTTTCTTCAGATCGGTGAGCTCGACGCGAATGGGAAAGCGGCCCTGAAGTTCGGGCATGAGGTCGGCGGGCTTGGAAACGTGAAACGCTCCGGCGGCGATGAACAGGATGTGATCGGTCTTTACGGGACCGTTGCGCGTGTTGACGGTCGTCCCCTCGACGACGGGCAGGAGATCGCGCTGCACGCCCTGCCGCGAGACATCGGGCCCGCTCGACGATTGCGGGCCGCATACTTTGTCGAGCTCGTCGATGAAAACGATGCCGTGATTTTCGACGAGACTGATCGCCTTTTCGTTCACGGCCGCGCGGTCGATGAGGGCTTCGGTCTCCAGTTCGAGCAAGATTTTGCGGGCCTCGCGGATGGGGAGCTGCCGGGGCTGTTGTTGTTTGGGCATCATCTTGTCGAACATGCTTTGCAGGTCGACGTCCATTTGCTCCATACCCATGTTCGAAAAGATCTGCACGGGCGTGTTGCGTTGTTCGACGCTGAGCTCCACCATTTTGTCTTCGAGTTCGCCGGCGGCGAGGCGGACGCGAAACTTGTCGCGCGTGCGCTTGTGGCGTTCGTTGTCGTCGGCGTTTTCGGGATCCCAGGCGTTGGAGCCGGGGAGCAAGAGATCGAGCAAGCGTTCGTCGACGCGTTCGGCCGCCTTCACTTCGACGATTTTGCGTTGTTCGAGTTTGACCATGCCGATGGCGTTGTCGGTGAGGTCGCGGATCATCGACTCGACATCGCGGCCGTGGTAGCCGACTTCGGTGTATTTCGTCGCTTCGACTTTCAAGAACGGAGCGCCCACGAGCTGAGCGAGCCGGCGGGCGATCTCGGTTTTGCCGACGCCGGTCGGCCCGATGAGGATGATGTTCTTGGGGGTGATGTCTTTGCGCAGCTCGGCGGGGAGTTGCTGCCGCCGCCAGCGGTTGCGCATGGCCACGGCGACGGCCTTCTTCGCGGCCGTCTGGCCGACAATGTGCTTGTCGAGTTCGGCGACGATCTGTTTGGGCGTGAGGCTATCGGTCATCAAATCCCCTGGTCGTCAAGTTCTCAGGTCGTCAAGTCGATTGAGTTCTCTGTTTCGTCATGACCTGATGACTTGACGACCTGAGAACTTGACGACCGCTACACGTCCACCACTTCGATCTGTTTGTTGGTGTAGATGCAGAGTTCCCCGGCGATCTCCAGGGAAGCTTTGACAATCTCCGCCGGCGTCATGTTCGTGTGCTTCATCAATGCCCGCGCGGCGCTCAGGGCGTACGGCCCCCCCGACCCGATGGCGAGGACGTTATCGGACGGTGCGATCACGTCGCCGGTACCGCTGAGCAGCAGCAGGTTGTCCTTGTCCATTACGATGAGCATCGCTTCGAGGCGGCGCAACATGCGATCCGTGCGCCAATCCTTGGCGAGTTCGGCGGCGGCGCGGGGCACCGAGCCTTGGTGATCCCGCAACTTCGCCTCGAAGCGCTCCAGTAGGGCAAAGGCGTCGGCGGCGGCGCCGGCGAATCCGGTGACGACTTTATTATCGTAGAGCTTGCGAATCTTCTTCGCGTCGCTTTTCATAACCACATTGCCGAGCGTCACTTGCCCGTCGCCACCGATGGCCCCGCCACCGTTGGGGCCGCGCACCGCCAGAATCGTCGTGGAACGCATTCGCATTCGGGAAATCCTCGGCCGGTGGGGGCGAATAACCTCTGCTCGGGGCGTGAAACACCCGGTACTTCTATGATACTTGCAATGGGCGAATCCGACGCGGGGAACGGCGATTCGCGCCGCAAACCGGAATCTTTCGCCCTAGAATGCCCTCGAACTTGTCAACTCGTTCCTCTGTTCCATGAACTCGGAGGGGAGCCTCAACTATGAAAACGCTTTCCACTTACATGCTGGCGATGTTGTGCGGCGGTCTGCTCGGTGCGGGCACCCTCCGCGCGGAAGCCGCTAAAGACACCGCCGGGGTGATGCACGTCGCCGATAAAGCCGGAGTGTTCAGCGA
>JBAXFO010000584.1:0-3807 GCA_037139885.1 Planctomycetota bacterium | reverse complement strand
TTGGGTCACGTACGACGGCGAGCGGGATTCTTGTTTGGAGCGGCACACGGTGTTAAGGCGCCGCGAACTTCGATGAAGGATCCGCGTTGCAAACATGAGAGAAGTTGTTATAAAGCCGACCGTCCCACGAGAGAGACGCGAGAAACACGTGCGAGCCGAAGAGGATTTTCGGCTCTTGAGTTGTGTATTCGCAGGGGATCTCGGGACGAAATGGAATTGTCGGAAAATGATTTTGCGTTGAGTGTCGAGGGTCTGTAGACTTGCTCCAATCACCCCCACTGAAATCGGCTCTTGCTGATCTTTGCAGCCACGAAGGCTGAGCAATGGGGAACGGAGTCCCCCTCTTGAAGGCCAGATTGTTGGCCTTGAGCGGAAGGGGGGGCGTTGCTAAGATTCCGGCCGATTCGAGGCATGACGCCTCGGTCTCGCAAGCGGCGAACGCCGCCTGCGCGATCCCTCAGGGAAGGAGCCGCAATCGCATCATGTCTTCCGATCCCGCCACCGGTCGCAACGAACCAAGGAACCGGAGAATCCCGGCCCCAATGCATCTCCTGGGGAGAGCCGCATTTCGGAGTCGGGCAGCAGGGAGGCAGTCATGAGCGTCGGCCAAACCGCCAAAGAACAAGCCCGCGTCCATATTCGCTGGATGATCCGTCGCGATATGCCGGAAGTCCTGCAAATCGAAACGCAGAGCTTCGAATTCGCCTGGACCGAGGAAGATTTCCTCCGCTGCTTGCGCCAACGCAACTGCATCGGCATGGTGGCCGAGCACGGCGAAAAGGTCGTCGGCTTCATGATCTATGAGCTGCACAAGGCGAAGCTGCACATTCTCAACTTCTCCGTCCACCCGCAATGGCGCCGACTCGGCGTCGGAGCGCAGATGGTGACGAAGCTCATCAGCAAGCTCTCCAGCCATCGCCGCACCCGCGTCTCCCTCGAGATCCGCGAGACCAACCTGCCCGCGCAGCTGTTCTTCAACAAGCAAGACTTCCGCGGCGTCCGCGTCCTCCGCAGCTTCTATGGCGATTCCGGCGAAGACGCCTTCCTCATGGAATACCGCTTCGGCAACGCGATCCCCGAAGAAATGGAAGAATCGGTCAACCGCATCGCGCAGTACGAAGAAAACGAAACCTGAGCCTGTCAGGTCAACCATTTTCAAACCCTGGGAGGAGGTCAGCCGAATCCCAGGGATCTGCTTTTAGAATGGTTCTCCCCGCAACCAAAAGAACCTACATATCTTGGCTTCGTCGTTTATTCGCTTCAAGACAGACTTTGCCGAAATGCCGCCCACTCTCCAAATGCGCGAGAGCTGCGGGCAACTCGGCGAAGCCAAACACCCGATCGACGACGGGTTTCATCTTGGCTGCCGCGATCGCCTTGTTCATGTTCGCGAACATCGCCCGGCTGCCGACGAAGATCCCTTGCACTCGCAAATTCCGCATCAAAACGGGAATCGGGTTGACCAGAGCCGTGCCGCCGGTGAGCACGCCGATCAACGCAATGTGCCCGCCCATGCGGACCGCCCGGAACGACTGCGCGAGCGTGCCCGCCCCGCCGACTTCGACGACATGATCGACGCCGACATCGTCGCTGAGCTTGCGAACCGCTTCGCCCCACTCGGGCGTTTCGCGGTAGTTGACGGACTTTTCAACGCCCATCGATGTGAGCCGGGCAAGCTTTACGTCGCTGCTCGAGGTGCCGATGACGCGGGCGCCGTGCAGCTTCGCGAATTGCAGCGCGAAGAGCGAGACGCCGCCGGTGCCTTGAATCAAGACCGTGTCGCCCGCCTTGATGCCGCCGCTGTTGACCAGGGCATGCCATGCGGTGACCGCGGCGCAGGGAAGCGTCGCAGCCTCCGCGGGCTTCAAATGCTCGGGCACGGCGACGATTCCCTGGGCGTCGATCGCCGCCAACTCCGCCGCCACGCCCGCCACACCGCCCCCCAGAGCCGACTTCCCCTTCGCTTCGGTCACTTCGCCATCGACCCACGCAGGCATGAAGCACGGCGACACCCGTTGGCCCACGCGCCAATGCGTCACGCCCGCCCCCAGCGCGACGATCTCTCCCACACCATCCGACAGCGGCACGAACGGAAACCGCAGCCGGGGATTGTACTGCCCCTTTACGACCATCAAATCGCGATAGTTCAGCGAAAAGGCCGCCATTTTGATCAAGACCTGCCCCGGCCCGGCGACGGCGTCGGGCCGGTCGCGAAGTTGCAGCTGATCCATGCCGAAAGCGTCGAGTTCCCAAGTCTTCATGGCGGTTTCCAGTTGGATTTCGAACAAGTTCGTCAACTTGTCCCGACGTAGGGCCTACTATTTGGCCGCACTTTCGCTAATCTACCTCTTAAGAATACGCGCGACGTGACTTGATTTTTCGAGGATTCTCCAATGCCGTCAATGAAAATGCGGGACATGAAGAACGGCGAAGCCCTGATGTTCAACAACGAAGTCTGGGTTATCGTCGATCGCCACGAACAAACGCGCGGCAACCTCCGCACTTACTGGCAGATCAAGCTCAAGCACCTCGAGCGCGGCAACGTCGTCGAACAACGCTTCTCGCCCGACGACGTCATCGAGAAGGTCCTCCTCATGCGCGAAGATTGGGAATACCTCTATCGCGACGGCGACCAGTTCGTCTTCATGAACCCCAGCAACTACGAACAGATCTACGTCAACACGTCGCATGTCCCCGAAGCTCAGCAGATTTTCATGGTGCCCAACCTCCACATCGGCCTGCTCAAGATCGGCGACAAAGTCGTGCAGGTCGATATGCCGCAAACGGTCGAAGTGGAAGTGACCGACGCCCCCGACGCCGCCCGCGGCGACACGGCGACCTCGGTCACCAAGCTCGCGAAGATCGAAACCGGCGGCGAGGTCCGCGTCCCGGGGCACATCAAAAAAGGCGACCGCATCAAGGTCCGCGTCGAAGACGGCGAATTCCGCGGACGGGTGTAAGTGGGAGCCGCCCGAATCGCCTTCCAAGCCCTGCAATGAGTGACTGCGAAGTCACGCCGCCTGACTCCCTCGCCCGGTCCTCCGGGCAAGAGAGGCGGGCGTGAGGGGGAGCAGAGGTCTCGCATCGCGAATATCTGCGACTTCGAGCGTAAACGCTCACCGCGTTTCATCCGTCCGTCGTTTCATCTCATCGCCGATCATCTTCTGCACCTTGCTGCGGGCCACGAACACGGCCCCGACGTTCATCTTGAGCCGGCTCGCCACATCATTGCCCGAAAGGCCATCGATCGCCTGCATGCGGAACGCATCCCAGGTGTGCGGTTGCACCCGTTCGCGGACGGCGGCCATGGCTTTCTCGAGGGCTTCGCGGTCGTCGGCCAGCGTCAGCTGTTGCAGGGGAGCGAGGTTGATATCGCTGAACTTGATCGATTCAAAGCCAACGATGCTGTTGCCAAAACCGTCGTTGAAGGTGGTGGTGCCGCCGGAGTTGCTGGAGGAGCCGGTGGGAAAAGGTCATTCGGCATGGGTTTGATATCAATCTTGGCGGTCTTTTTGGCGGCCAGAACCAATTGCTCCTGGCGTTCCTGGGCAAATGCATCCAAGGCCGCATTTCGGACATTCGGATCGGTAGGATTCACGGGCTTACCAAGCTTGCGATCTGTGGCCTTGATCAGATGGAGCCCAAAGGGAGATTCCACAACATCCGATATATCGCCTTTTTTAAGCCCAAATGCCGCTGCAGCAAACGACTCGATAAATTGCCCTTTTCGATAGAAAAGGCCGAGGTCGCCCCCGACTTTTTCGGCGTTGCCTTGCCCTTGACCATGAGCTGGCTGCCGGCCTGCTT
>JBAXFO010000583.1:0-3814 GCA_037139885.1 Planctomycetota bacterium | reverse complement strand
GGCCGCCGCCACGGGATGTGATTGCACGTCTTGAGCCACTTGGCGTGCTGATTGAACATCGAATCGACGATGTGGATGAACGCTTCGTAGCACGAAAAGAAGCCGTGGCGGCCCGTCAAGAGATAGGCCTCCAACCAGCCTTGGCATTGGTGCTCGCTGAGCACTTCCATGACGCGGCCATCGGGGCTGAGCTTGTCGTCTTCGGGATAGATCTCGGCCATGTAACAACGCGTGGTGACGTCGAGAACGTCCTGCCAGCGGTTGGAATTGTTTTCGTCGGGGCTGAAGAGGCGGAAGTTCTTGCTTTCCAAGTTCGCCTTCATGATGTCCCGCAGGAACCGTCCCATTTCCCGCGCCGACTCCGCAGTCGTCGCGCCCGGGCTGGGCACTTTGACCGCATAAGCGCGGAAGTCGGGCATCTTCAAATCGCGCATGAGAACGCCGCCGTTCGCGTGCGGATTATCGCTCATGCGGCGCTGCCCCTTCGGCGCTAGCTCAGCGATCTCGGAGTTAAGGCGACCGTCCTTGTCGAACAGCTCTTCGGGCTTGTAGCTCTTCATCCAGCCTTCGAGCACTGTGATGTGCTCCGGCTTGTCCATGTCGCTCATCGGGACTTGATGGCTCCGCCAGTAGTCTTCGCATTTTTTGCCGTCGATCTCGGCGGGACACGTCCAACCCTTGGGCGTGCGGAGCACGATCATCGGCCACGCGGGACGCTTGACCTTCGCGCCCTTCGCGCGCGCCTCCGACCAAATCGCTTTAATCTCGGCGACGCACGTATCCATCACCCCGGCGAGCTGTTGATGCACGGCGTGGGATTCGTGGCCTTCGACGAAGTAGGGCTTGTATCCCATGCCCTCGAAATACTTCGTCAACTCCTCCTTGGGAATTCGGGCCAGGAAGCACGGGTTGGCGATCTTGTAACCGTTGAGATGCAGAATGGGCAGCACGGCGCCGTCGCGGGCCGGGTTCAAGAACTTGTTGCCATGCCAACCGGTGGCGAGCGGCCCCGTCTCCGCCTCGCCGTCGCCGACCACGCAAGCGACGATCAAATCGGGGTTGTCGAACGCGGCTCCATACGCATGGCTCAGCGCATAACCGAGCTCGCCCCCTTCGTGGATCGATCCGGGCAACTCCGGCGAGACATGGCTCGGGATGCCGCCGGGGAAGCTGAACTGCTTGAAAAGCCGCTGCATGCCCTCGGCGTCCTGGCTAATGTTTGGGTAATACTCGCTATAGGTGCCTTCCAGGTACGCATGCGCCACCAGCGACGGTCCGCCGTGCCCGGGGCCGATGATGTAAATGATGTCGAGGTCGTCTTTCTTGATGACGCGGTTGAGGTGGACGCAGAGCATGTTGAGCCCGGGCGACGTGCCCCAGTGACCCAGGAGCCGCGACTTGACGTGCTCGCGCTTCAGCGGTTCGCGCAAGAGCGGATTGCCGAGCAAATAGATCTGCCCGACCGCGAGATAGTTGAGCGCCCGCCAGTAGGCGTCCATCTTGCGGAGTTCGTCGGCTCCCAACGGAGCGGCGCTGTTTCCGTCGCCGCCTTTACGCTTCGCTTCGCTCAAGGTCGCCATGGTCGCCCTCGTTGAGAAATGTCGGAACTCATGGCTCTTTGTATGGAGCCACGATCGTTGAATGGGAATTCGGAAATGTTCTTATTCGAGCGATTTCTCGAATTCCTCATCAAGGCCGCAGTCGTTGGATCTTGGTCGACGACCTTTCGAAGGCTTCGCGTGCAGCGCTTGCGGGCTCGCAAAATCGCAAGTCGTCGGCGGAAACTTTGGTTGCGCGGCTCGCGCAGCGGAACTCTACGGCAATCGCTTCGGGCGGCGCGGCGGCGCGAAGACATCGGCCAGCGGAAGGGAAAAGCCGGGGAGAACTTTGCCGCCGTCAAAGGAGCCGGTGGGGGCGATTTCTTTCTTGCGCGTGGGGGACGTGTAAGCGATGGCGGTCTTGGTCTTCGGATAAAGATACCAGACGATTTTGACGCCGGCTGCGAAATAGTCGGCCAACTTCAATTCCATCTCGCGGCGCGTGTTGCCTTCGCTGATCACTTCCACCGCGAGATCGGGAACGGCGTCCCAGATGGTCTGATCGGGGAGTTCGCCGTCGGGAAATTGGCTCCACGAGACAAAGCACGTATCGGGGAAGCGAATGCGGCCAGCGCGGATACGAATGGGGCCGTCGGTCGTAAGCATGAAGCCGAGATGATGTTCGGCGACGAAATTGCCGAGTAACCGTCCCACGATGGCGGCGATCATCGATTCGCGGGCCCCGATCGTCTTCTCCACGAGCACGCCGTCGATCAATTCGCAAATATGCTTGTCGTCGCCATCGAGAAGGTGGATCACATCGTCTTCGGTGGCGTCGCCGATGGGACGGCGAATCCGCGCAAGCGGAACGTCGCCGACCATTTCGAGAAGGTCGGCCAAGGTGCGGGAATCGGACGTCGACGCGGCGACAGGCATGAGTGATTCCTGGAAACGACGAAGTCGCACGTGGATCATTCTAGCGAATGACCCGCGTGCGTCGCGCCTTGTTCGTCGCTAACCTTCGACCGCATTCCTTACGCCGACCAACCATGAGCGTCGCGCACGGCGACCATGGCGGCGAGGATGTCGTTCCAGGTTTGCGGTTGCGACATCACATCGTTGGGAAACATGCAGCCGTCCCAGCAGATGTGCTGGAATTTCTTGGTGATGTTGCCGTAGCTGTCGCGCATCCAGAAGCCGGCATGGTGGGCGATGTTGAGTTTGCCGTTGGGGTCTTTCGGCAAACAGTGGCGGCCGGTCTTGTCGTGGGTGCCGGACCCTTTCACGGTGGCGTCGTTCTGGGCGATGTGGAAGTCGATCGTCCAGGGACGAAGAGCGGCGGTGAGCGTCGCGAGCGCCTTGTCGAGCTTGTCGGCGTCCTTCCAGTCGTAACCTTCGGGGAGGATACGGTCCTCGGGGGCGTTGTAGCCGAGGGTGTAGAGCAGGGTATGGGCCATGTCGGCCTGGAAGCCGAGCGTGCCGGGGCGGTCGGTGAGTTCGAGAAGCTGGACCATGCGTTTCCAGCTATGCATGCCGCCCCAACAAATTTCGCCCTCGGCGGCGAGCCGTTCGCCGTGGCCCGCGGCCATGTCGGCGGCTTTGCGGAAGGTGTCGGCGATGAGCTTTTGGTTCCCCTCGGGGTCTTTAAGCCAATCGCCGGGGCTCGACGCGGAATCGATGCGGACCACGCCATAAGGCCGCACTCCGAGACGCCGCAGTTTTTCGGCGATGTGCACGGCTTTATGGATCATTTTTAGGTAGTTCTTGCGATCGGCTTCGTTGCCCATCGCGCCGCCGCCGCCCCAGACGGGAGCCACGACCGAGCCGATCTTCAGATTCTTCGCCGCGACCTTGTCGGCCCAGCGTTTGAGATCGTCGTCTTTCGATTCGATGTCGACATGGGGCAGCGAAAGGAAGATGTCGACGCCGTCGAACTTGACGCCGTTGACGTCAGCGTTCGCGGTGTGCTCGATCATCGTGTCCATATCGATGGCCGGCTCCGCGCCGGGGGAGCCTTTACCGACGAGGCCGGGCCAGAGGGCGTTGTGGAGTTTGGGAAAGGTGTTTGGCATGATAAGTTCCGTAGGGTTAAGGGTTGTCGTGATCCAGACCATTATCCATCAAACCGAGCGTAAGTGACCCAAGCCGACCCCTTGGGGGTCGACGACGTTGTCGGGGCGATTCCCGACGACCCCCAAGGGGTCGGCTTGGGTTGTTCGGGTGTCGGCCTGCGGGTCCAGCCATGGATCAGGCGACGACGTCATTCGTAAAGACAG
>JBAXFO010000582.1:0-3819 GCA_037139885.1 Planctomycetota bacterium | reverse complement strand
ACGCCTGCCATGAGTAATCCTTGCGGTGCATGCCGTAGGTTATGCCGATCTGAGACCGTTCGATCTTGCGGATCGCGCTCATGCCGGGGGGAAGTTTCCGCGGCCCGATTTGCACGAGCGCCTGGGTCGCGTGCTCGCCAAGACGCGGCCCGATCTCATCATCGCCTGTTACGGCATGAACGACGGCATCTATTTGCCGCCCGATGCCGGCCGCATGCAAAAGTTTAAGGACGGCCTCGCTCGTCTGGGCGCTGAGGCGGCCAAGGCGAACGCGAAGATCATCTATCTGACCCCGGCCGTGTTCGATCCGCAGCCGATCAAAGGGCGACTCACCGCGGCGGACAAGGCGGACTCCAATCATCCGTTCGAAGGCTACGGCGACGTGCTCGATGGCTACAGCGACTGGCTGCTGGGGCAGCGCGACGTGGGTTGGAAGGTGATCGACCTGCACGGACCGATGCGAAAGTCGCTCGGCGAACGCCGTCTCCGCGAGCCGACATTCACCTATGCCCGCGACGGCGTCCATCCAAGCCAAGAGGGGCAGTTTCTCATGGGGGCGGCGCTCAGCCGGGGCCTGGGCGTCGCGGTCGACGAGGACATCAAGAATCCCGCGTCCAAGGCGAACAAACTTTTCAAGCTGATCGACCAGCGCTCGCAGACGCTCCGCGATGCATGGTTGACCGAGACGGGCCACAAGCGGCCGCTCGGGGCTGGTTTGCCGCTCGATCAAGCTCGAGTGCGGGCGGCGGAATTGACGGCGGCGATTGAACGATTGTTGAAGTGACGAGGAAGCGGCGACGCGTTGATACTTGAGACAAACTTGGCGATAGCCGCAGATTTTCGCGCTGCATGATCGGCGCTTTGGTCAAAGACTGCAAGGTTGGATAACCGATAAGACGCGGTAGTGAATATGTCCCGTGCGATTTGAGGGTTTTCGGGGTCCGACCCAGACCCACTCTCGATTCGCAAGCGCCTCCTCCATCGATTCCCGCCGATCGGAGTTGAGGCGCTGCACCGGAACGCCAAGGAAGGAATCGAAGCTCATGAAGAGCGTGTGTGCGACCATCGGTCTTCTTGCCGTATGCGCCGCGGGCGCCGTCGCCCAAATGCCGGCGCCGATGCCCGCGCCTGTGCCGGCGCCGCCGAGCTTTCCGCTCGTCGTGCCGCCGCCGACCTCACCGCCCGCGACGTACGACTCCGCTCCATTCGAAGGGCCAACATCGGGGTCGACGACGCTCCGCGTCCCTCGTTCGTTCAGCGCCCCTTACAACTCCCCTTATGCGGCCACCGAAGGCTACGTCGATCCGCGCGGCTTGAGCCGTCTCGGCGGAGCGCCCGGCGGCTGCGCGACCTGTTCGCCCGGAGGCGGCTGCTTCGTGTGCGGTCCCGCAGGCAAAATCTGGGGCGAGATCGACTACATTCTCTGGCAGGCCAGCGGCGATGCGGTCCCCGCTCTTGTGACGACCAGCCCCACGGGCACGGCCGTCGGCGCGGCGGGCGTGCTTGGTTCCACGGGAACACGCGTCCTGGCCGGCAGTTCGAAATTCAGCGACGACCTCCGCTCCGGTTTACGCTACAACGTCGGCGTCTGGCTCAATCCCGAACAAACCATCGGCGTACAAACGGGCGGTTTCTTCCTTCAGGATGGCTCGTCGAGCGCCGCGTTCTCGTCCGCGGGCGATCCGATTCTCGCTCGACCGTTCACCAACGCCCTGAACGGCGCCGCGTCGAGCCAGCTCATCGCCTTTCCCGGCGTCGTCGGCGGAGCCATCGGCGTCGATCATAGCAACCGCATTTACGGTTTCGACGCCGCCCTCCGCGGCAACATGTGCTGCACCGCGACCTGGCGTCTCGACGCTCTTCTGGGTTACCGCTTTCTGCGAATCGAAGACAATCTCGACATTAACGAGACCCTGACCGCCGGCGCGGGCGCTCCGGCCAACATCGGCGTCCCCGTCGGTACGAACGTGTCGGTCGCCGATCGCTTTCAGACATCAAACACCTTCAATGGCGTCCAGGCGGGCGTGACGGGCGAATGGCGCTTTGCCGACCATTGGTTCATCAGCGGCACTGGCAAGGCCTCGTTCGGCTGGATGAATCAAGTGATCAACATCAACGGCGCCACGGCGATTCTCGTGCCCGGCGGAGCGTCAACACAGTACGTCGGCGGCTTGCTGGCGCTGTCGAGCAACATGGGCCGCAGCTCGCAGACCGATGCCGTCATCATCCCGGAGTTGAACGTCAATTTGGGCTATCAGCTGACATCGAACATTCGCCTGCGTGCGGGCTATAGCTTCCTTTATGTCAGCAGCGTAACACGTCCGGGTTCGGTCATGGACACGACCGTCAACCCCGCGTTGATCCCTCCTGCGACGGGCACGACGCCCGCCCGGCCCACGACGCTTGCGGATCATAACGATCTGTTCTTGCAGGGTATTAACGCGGGCATTGAAGTGCGCTATTAGGCTCAATCGGCCAGAGCTTGCCAGTCGAGCAGCCCGACAGCCTCGCCGCCGACGATCGCCCGTGCGAGTTCCCAGGTCGGCGCGTCGCATTTCGCAGGCAGCGCCTCCCATGCGAACGAACGCGGCCCGAGCACGCGATCGACGACCAACGTCATATCCGTATCGAGCACGATCGACATCGTCGCCCCGCGGCGTTTCTTGCCTTCTTGCCGAAGGTGGAGATCGAGCGCCTTGCTCCCCTTCGGCGTAGACGTCACCGCGACGATGCGATCGAGCGGCACCGCCCACAAACGATCCGCGACGCCTGCCAGCAGGCACAAACGAGCGTCGAGCAAATCTTCGAACGTCACCGCGCGGCGTGAAACGACCGGCGGCGCGACCGGCGGCGCAGGATGCGGCGGCGCAGAGACCGGGGCCGGCGGCGGAACGGTTGCTGCTTGGGCGTCGAAAATGACGGGCTTGGATGCCGGGGCTTCGTCGACGAAGCGCAGGATATCGTTAATGGAGACGAGGTCGTTGCCGGCGGCGTCGCTGGGCGGTCGAGTTTGATGGGAGTCGTCTTCCGGTTGCTTGACGAGCGACGGCGCCGTCACCGCCGGGGCGGGCGATTGAATCGCGACCGCGGGCGGCGAATCGGGAAGGTCGAGCACGGCAAAGGTGTCGCGTTCGGGCCGAACAGCGCTGGCTTGGTTCGAGTCGGCGCTCCCAGAAGCCGGACGATTCTCTTCGCCCGAGGGGGAGTCGTCGGAGCTCATTTGGTTGTCGTCGAACGGGTCTTCGTCGAGCCAATCCGGAAGATTCCCCGTCGAGCGCCAGGTCAGCGAATCTTCGATCGCGCGCAGGCCGAGCGGGTCGCCTTCGAGGACGATGTTGGCGTTCAGATCGAGCATGGTCTTTTCGCTCATCGCAAGATCTCTTCGGGAAGCTCGGGCCACGACTCGGTGTCTTCGTCCGCGGGGAGCGTGCAATATTTGCCGACCATGGCGCGAAGCGAGATCGGCGAAATGGGTTTGGCGAGCGTGTCGTTGAACCCGGACGTCAACCCTTTAAAGCTCGCCAGAACTCCGGTCTTCATGGCGAGCAGCACCATGGGGACGCGGGCGGTGGCTTTGTCCTTGCGGAGCAGGGCGCACAATTCAAAACCGTCGACGCCGGGCATGACTCCGTCGATGAGAATCAAATCGGGCACGGGCGGATCGCGCAGCAACTTGAACGTTTCGTCGGCGCCGTTTGCGGAAATGACGCGCACGCCGAGCGGTTCGAGATGGCGGTGAATGAAGGCGCGAACGTCGGCGTTATCATCGACGATGAGAATCGTCGACGCGGCTTGGGTCCCTTTGTGCGGCCCCGGAGC
>JBAXFO010000581.1:0-3819 GCA_037139885.1 Planctomycetota bacterium | reverse complement strand
GCGCCGGCGATGAGAATGCCTTGAAAAATATGTTGGTGCCACCAGTGGGCCATTTCGTGGGCGATGACCGATTCCACTTCGTCGGGCGAATGCTTGTTAAGTAAATTATCGTAAAGAACGATGCGCTGCGTGTTGCCGAAGCCGGTGAAGTAGGCGTTGCTGGCGGTCGTTTGGCGCGAGGCGTCGGCGACGTAGATGTTGGCCGCCGAGGCGCCGACGCGTTGCCCCATGGCGCGAATGCGCGGCTCGAGCTTTTTGTGCTCGGTTTGGTTGATGGGCGTGAAGGTGTTGAAGAGCGGATCGATGGCGGCAGGCAAGACAAGGGCGACGACGAACCCGAGCACGACGCTGGCCGCTCCGCCGACCAGCCACCAGAAGCCAGGAAAAAGGCGCACGATCGCATAAAAGCCGACGATGACGATGGCCTCGAACGCCCCCATGACGAGGAGACCGGTGACGTAATCGCTGAGCCAACTGCCGAGCGATTGCGTGGTCAGCTCCCAGTGAGAACTGATGAAGTAGCCGGCGAGGCGAAAGGGAAAGGCGATGGCGGCGCTGGCGAAGTAATAGGCCCCGCCCAGGAGGACGAGATGGGCCAGCCAGTGGCCGTGGACGATGGCTCCCGTCGCCAGATACAGGCGTTTTCCCAGCGGCGTGAAGACGAGGTAGACGAGCAAGGCGAGTTGCGCGATGGCGTTGGCCCAAAAGATCCAGCGGCGCTGGAGGGCGAACGAGCGGCCCTGTTGGATTTCTTCGGTCGAGAAATACTGCCCGGCGGCTTCGACGATCTCGGCGGAAGGTGGGAACTGAGTGGAAATGACGAGAAAGCCGAGCAGGCCGAGCCCGATCCAGGGAAGATTCTTCATGGTGCGTTGATTCCAGAACCCATTTGCAGCGAGGAACGTCAATGCGCCGGACGACCGAACAATTCGGACACGTTTATCTTAACACACGTTCATGACAGGCGCCGAAGGAATCAAGAGGCGGGTTCAGCGGCCGGTTCGGGCTTTCGGAAAAACGCTTCGAGCAGCAGCATGCCCGCCCCGCACACGAGGCAGACATCCGCGATATTGAACACCGGCCAGTCGATCCATTTATACCAGTGCAGAAAATCGCGTACGCCTTCGAAGACGATACGGTCGTACAGGTTTCCCAGGGTGCCGGCCAGGATGAGACCGAGGGCGACGCACAGGAACCAATCGCGACCCGCGGCGGGTTGGAAGCTCCAGCCGATGATGACCGCCGCGGCGAGGACGCTGACCGCGCCGAAGAGAATGTTCCGCCCCTGACCAAAGCCGAAGAGGGCGCCTTTGTTCACGTGCGGCCAATGGTTGCTGCCTTTGTAGGAGCGAAGCTGACGCAAGAAGCCGGTTGCGTCGTCAGGCTTGGGTTGGAAGGGAGAGACGTGGAGGCGAAACGCGCCGGGGATGATCGTGATGCTCGCGCCTTCGCCGCCGTAAAGATGTTCGAAGATCTCGTCGCGGGTGGCGTTCGGGAAGAGTTCGGCTCCTTGGGTCGCCATGGTGTCGTACATGTGGGCGAAGATTTCGTACTTGCTGACGAGATCGGCCGTCAGTCCGATGGCGGCGATCAGCCAGAAGAGCCAGCGATAGGAACGGGCTTCAGGGAGAGAATTCATGCGTTTCATCCGGAAACGGGCGTGGGAAAGCGACGCATCACGGTAATTCGGATCGGCGAACGGGTCAAGGCGAACGGGGACTCCGTGAGCCGCGTGGCGTCGCACTCATCGCGCTTGGCGAGATGAATCGGCATCTCGTCACGCCATGTTGTAGGTGCGTGCGAGTTCGACGAGGGTTCTTACAAAGCAACCCGTACCGCCCGCTTCGCGTACGCCGCTGTCTTTCTCGGCGAAGGCGGGGCCGGCGATATCGAGATGGACCCAGGGAACGCCGCCGACGAACTCTTCGAGGAACTTGGCTGCGGTGATCGCTCCGGCATAACGGCTGCCGCCGGTGTTGCGAATGTCGGCGACCGTGCCTTTGACCATGTCGCCGTATTCGGGAAACATGGGGAGCCGCCAGGCCTTTTCGCCGGCTCCGGCGGCGGCCCGGGCGAGACGCTCGGCCCAGCCATCGTTGTTGCTCATGAGGCCGGCGACTTCGCTGCCCAGGGCGACCATGCAGGCTCCGGTGAGCGTGGCCAAATCGACGAGATGATCGACGCGTTGGTCGACGGCATAGGCGAGAGCGTCGGCGAGAATGAGCCGGCCCTCGGCGTCGGTGTTGAGCACTTCGATCGTCTTGCCGTTGCGGGCGGTGAGCACGTCGCCCAGTTTCATCGCCTTGCTGCCGGGCATGTTTTCGACGAGGGCCAGGATGCCGATGACGTTAACGGGCAGGCCCAGCTCGGCGATGGCTTGCATGGCTCCCAAGACCGCGGCCGCGCCGGCCATGTCGCATTTCATGTCGACCATCTGATCGTTCGATTTCAGCGACAGGCCGCCGCTATCGAACGTGACGCCCTTGCCGATGAGGCCGAGCAATTTTCCCTCGCGCACCCGGCGATAGCGAAGCACGACGAGGCGCGCCGGGCGGGCTGAGCCCTGGGCGACGGCGAGAAGCGAATTCATGCGTTCGTCGGCGAGTTGCTTTTCGTCGAAGATGGCGACTTCGATGCTGTTGGCCTGGGCCACCTGTTGGGCGCGAGCGGCGAACAACTCAGGATACTTTTCGCACGGCGGCAGATTGACCAGTTCGCGCGCCAGGCTCACGGCTCGGCCTTCGATATCGATCCGGCGTTCGATGCTCTTGAGAACATCGCCCCCCACGGCCGCCAGGAAGCAGACCTCGCGCGGCGGAAACCGGCTCGGCTTGTTCTTGCGGATGCCGGGACCTTCGCAGCCTTGAAAGAAGCCGGTTCCGAAAGCGATGCCGACGGTTTCGAGATCGAGCCCTGCCGCTTCCTCGGGAACGGCGATGACGATACGCTGGTAGAGCTTGCCGGTCAGCGAACGGGCGGCCGCGGCTCCGGCGAGCGCGAGCGATTCGCGCGTGGCCAGCGACCGTTTGCCGAGACCGACGAGGAGAAGGCGCTCGACGCCGATATTGCGCACATCCCAGAGGGGGGTGAGGTCTTTGAGTTTCCCCGCGAGATCGCCGCGGTTTTTGAGCCGATTGATCGGTCCGCCGATGCGCAGGTCGAGTTCGAACAGGGCCGGGGGCAGAGGTTCATCTTCCCAGACGCCCAGAATGAGCCAGTCGCCATTGACATCGGACAGGGGACTGACGCTCGACGTGATTTGCATAAGACACAATCCGTGAAGAACCGGTTTTGAATCGACGCACGGGGGACGACCAAGCCGCCCGGCGTGCGGCATGGTTCTTGATATGGGCCGTCGGTGGTCGGGGCAGGAGGGATTTTCGCGATTGCGCCGTGGCGTCCCGCTTGTTGTCGGGGTTGAGGCGCCGTATCCTGATTTTCGTTGTCGGGAGATTTTCGCAAGTCTTAACGGAGAGCGGCATGGCGGAGCTTACGTGTCCCTTGTGCCGGGTCAAAACCCCTGCGGGCCAGGCGGCGCCGGGCGAAGCGGTGACCTGCGCGACATGCGGGGGGCAGTTCACGGCTCCCCTGATCGGCATCGCGGCACCGCCGCCGAGGACAACGGAAAACGCCATCGCGCCGGGTTTGCCGGCGGCGAAGGAGTCTTCTGCTTATCGCTTCGACGATCTGGATCTCGACGTGGGAACCTGGCGCTGGCGAACGACGCTGACCGGCCTGCGGTGGATCTGGTGGAGCGTGTTGGCGTCTCTCTTGCTAACAGAATCGCTTTCGGCTTTGATGCTCGCTTTTCCCAATGTG
>JBAXFO010000580.1:0-3820 GCA_037139885.1 Planctomycetota bacterium | reverse complement strand
GTCGAGGTTCTTGCTGAAATCGCGGATGGCGGGCAACGCCGACTTCGCCTGCGGGCCGAAACGGCTGAGGGCGAAGACCGTCGAAAATTTCACTTCCTGGGAGGCGTCGTTTTTCAAAACCTCGATCAGCAACGGGACCGTCGATGCCGGTTCCGGAGCGATGCTGCCCAGCGCCGTGACAGCTGACGAGCGAACGCTTGCGTCTTTGTCTTTCTGAGCCGCCCGCTTGAGCGGTTCGATGGCGCTTTCGACATCCTTGACGTTGATGGCGCCCCGCTTGCCGATCATTTCCGCCGCTTCCGCGCGAACCTTCGCCGTCGCCGATTGGTTGCTCACCGCCGCGATGTACTTCGGCATGTCTTCTTTCTTCGGAGGGGCCGCGTCCGCCGAAATCAAGATCGTGACGCTCAAAAACAGCAGACTGCTCGCGAAAATCGATCGCATGGCTCGCTCCGAATCCGGCAGGAATGTACGACTGAACGACGGGGCCTTCTTGATTAGACTCATTCTCCCCCGAAGAGTTCCGTTCCGCAATGGATTATCGGGCCGATTCGCATGACGAATTGTCCATGTCGCCGAACAATCGTTCCGAAAAGCCGGTAATAAGGTTTGACATTCGGCATGCCACTCTCTACGATTTAGCTTAACCTAACTCATTCGAAAAGCACGCTCTAAGGGTGCCCGCATGAAACGTTCCGCGTTCACGCTCATCGAGCTCCTCGTTGTCATCGCCATTATCAGCATTCTCATTGGTCTGCTCGTACCCGCCGTCCAAAAAGTGCGTGAGGCTTCGAACCGAACCCAGTGCGCCAATAACCTCAAACAGATCGGCCTCGCCTTGCATGCGTATCAAGGCGTAAACCGCCGCTATCCTCCGGCCTACATCACCGCCAATACCCGCCTCGACGGCTCCGCGTACGGCATCAGCTATGGTGATGAATACCGCAATGGCCCTCCCGGTTGGGCGTGGGGCATGTTGCTGCTTCCCTATCTCGAACAGGACGCGCTCTACCGTCAATTCAATCAGGCCGAGCCGTGCTGGGCGCCCGTCAACGCCGCCGCGGCACGCACGAAAGTCCCCGCCTTTCTTTGCCCCTCGGCCACCGGCGGCGGCGACGGCTTCGAAGTTCAAAAGCAAGGCGCCGACGCCGAGCATGGCGTCCCCATGACGCTGTCAACCGGCGAGAAGATCGTGTTCGCCCACAGTCACTACGTCACCAACGCCGGCATCCATCAACCTTGGGGCCGCACCACCGCGTATTGCTACGACTACGACATCCCCGAACCTGTCGCCGAAAACGCCAACCGGCCTGCCCGCATCGATGGCCCTTTTTATCGAAATTCGAAAGTCACCCCAAGAATGATCCCGGATGGACTCTCCAATACGATTTTCATCGGAGAGCATAGTTCCATCTTGAGCAACAAGACATGGGTCGGCGTCGTCCCCGGAGCCGTCACGCCGCCGCGGCTTGACTTGCGTCCCTGGCCCTCGGAAAACAACGGCGCCGGCTGTCTCGTCGGCGTGCACAGCGGTCCCGATTCGCACGACCATCCCGAAGTCATCATCCACGCCCCCAACGACCCCTTCGGACATACCGACGAAATGTGGGGCGAGCACGGCGAAGGCTGCAACATCCTCTTCGGCGACGGTTCTGTCCGCTACATCACCACGTTCATCCGGCCCAACGCTTTCGTCGCCATGTCGACGCGCGATGGAGGGGAGGTCGTCGGCGGTGACGAATAAGCACGAACCCCTTGCCTGGAACCGCGAACGGCTCGCCTGGATCGTCGCGGGCGTCTTGCTCGTCGGCGGAGCGATTTATTTGGTCGTCAACTGGCGTACGCCGCCGCAAATGGGCGCCGACCCGGATGTCTTCAACACCGTCGACGCTCTCTATACCGCCGTGCGCAATCAGAGTGAAGCCAACATCGCCAAATGCGAACGCCGCCTGCACGGCTACCGCGACAACGGCAAACTTCCCGACGCCTCCGCCCGTTATCTGGACGATGTCATCGCGACCGCACGCCGCGGCGACCGTCCCGCCGCCGCCCGGCAACTTTACACGTTTATGCTCGCCCAGCGCCGCGAAGGCAAATGACGTTTCCACGTAATGTCGGCGGTCAGCCCCGAGCTCTCCGTGACTACAATTCTCCCTCTCACCCTGTCGGGCCTTTGATTTTCGGCAACACAACATGGCAGGCCGTCGTCGAAATGTTGGGGCAAAAATTTGCCGCAACCACGCTGCTTGCGCCGCCGCGTCGTCCCCTCGAAAAAACTCGATGGCCTGGTGCGCTTCGAGCATCGTCTGCTGAACGATGTCGGAAGCGTCGATTTTGCCTTGAATCTTGCGATCGAAGCGAACCCGTGCGAGAAGCAACGGGTAGCTACGAAAATGATCGAGAGATCCACATGAAACCTCGCCGAAGATCCGGCCCTATCATCCAGGGCGCCGCCGCACGGTCACCTCAGCGCGTGCTCGCCAGGATTTTCGTAATTCTATCGAGATGTGATGGAGAGAGTCGAACTCCACAAAGCATTACTGCGAGAGAGGTTCTGGCATAAGTGGACAGGTGGCTTTCGGCCAATTGAACTCGATTCGATGAAGTTGAATTTGACGCAACAACATTGCCACCAATGAGTAAGGGCCGACAACCTGAATTGGATGTCGGCCCTCAGGAAAAAAGTGGAGGCGCCGGGAATTGAACCCGGGTCTCGGTGTACTCGAACGCCGGCGTCTACGTGTGTATCAGGTTAATGGTGAGGGGCCGAACCCCTCGCGTTCGCTGACGCGACCCCGGCCTGCAGGGTTCGACGTCGGCTAACCGGCGGTGTTGTTTAGCGGCTGCCGCCTCCGGTAGCGATCGGTCTTGCGAACCGACCCGGGCTGCCGCGATCCTGATTTAACGTCCAAAGATCCCACCTCTCAGGCTAAGAGGGGAGCAATGGGGCTGCCGTTATTAGGCTGCCAAAGCAAACTGCGGTTCAGCAGTTGTTGTGTGATCTGCTTTTTACGTGGCCGGCAGATCAACCACGACACGCAACACGTCGTCCTACCATACCCGATCGAAACCAGATCGCCCCCAGAAGGGGAGATTCCACTTGCGAGCCGCGGGGAGCCGACTCACGTAGTCATCTTACGGCCGAGCGCGGCGTGCGGACAAGTGGACGGCGGCGGGCAAATGGAAATTCGGCGACGTTCCGGCGAAATTTGGCGTGGCTCTAGAGGCTCGCGGGCGGAGCTGCCGCGGCCTTTGGCTGCTTCGGTCGGTCCTGCGCCGGTGCGATTTGCTTCTGTTGCTTGCGGCTGTTCCACGACGGAATGTCTTCCTCGGGAATCAGAATCTGAAGAGATCGCGGCTGGCCTGGGTGGCGAAGGATCAGGCATTTTTTCTCGAGGACCTTCACCATCTGATTCACCGACGGCGGCGAAACGCACATGGCGGCAGCGATCTCGGCTTCTGCAGGGGGATACCCATGCAAGGTCGTGTAGGCGTGAATAAACGCCAAATAGCGCCCCTGAGATGTGCTGACGCCGGCGGCCGTGGCCACGGAGTATCCGACAATTCTTGACCTGCCTGCTCCGCGGTTGAACGGCTATAGCCGAGAAACTTGCAGTCTCGAATTGTTCATTGTGTCGGCCCATTCGTCATTCGTCGTTGCGGCTTCGCCGCGTTAGGGCCGGCAGGGTACAATTACTCCGCGGCTCGCGTTTCTGTAATGTGAATATGACAACCCGTTTGACAGACCGAGGTTCGGCCTATGAGCGACTCGCATCGCAGATCGTTTCTCAAGGACTTCATGTTTGGCGTTGGGGCCGCG
>JBAXFO010000579.1:0-3822 GCA_037139885.1 Planctomycetota bacterium | reverse complement strand
GTGGCGGACCGGAGCAGGTTACGCAGATTGGCTTGCGCCCTCCGGCCGATGAAACCGACGCGCAAATCTTGCCATTTGTAATCTCCGAAACTCTGCAATCAGTTCGTCCAACTTGAAGAAACGTGCTCGCTGACGATGAGAACGGTAGGGCAAGACTCCGGGCACGGCCTCACCATCGCAATAGAATGAAGGCTAGACTCGGCCGCGCCTGCCCAGGCAGCGCGGCGTGCGCTCGGACGTTCTCAACGTCGAATCGGAATTCTTAAGGAGAGATTGTGATCTATTCAAACCAACGTCCTCCTGCGTATGAGGGACGTGGTGATGCATACCTCGCGCCGACCTTAAAGAACCTTCGGCGTGTGCTTGGCGGCACGCAACGTGATTTTGCCTACGCTACCCTCCGTCTGGGTTCCGATTCGCTGGACGAAGTTGCCGGCATCCTGGTCGACTTTGCGGAAGACCTCCACAACGGCACCGGGATTTGGGAAGCGTTCGAGCGGTATAACACCGAGTTTTTCGGCGACGCTTTGCCTTTTGTCGCGACAGACAACGGCGGCGGCGATGTCCGTGCCGTCTTTCATCCCAATCGCTTCCGTCACTTCCTTTGGATTCTCTACCCCGTATTCATTGAACGGCTGGTTTTATCGCCCAGCCATCAGGATCTCCAGCGCATCGCCCAAGCCAGCAGTGACTTTCTTGCCGACGCCTTCTCCGCGATTCCGAAGGATTCCGGCGTGAAGGCTTTTTTAAGAACCCCCAACGAACGTGGCTGGGACGTGAAGAAGAAACTCATCTGGCTGGGCTGTCATTCCTTTATGTTCCGGGCGTTCTTCGCTCGCGCCATGGAAAATACCGGTGGGAAATCGGCCATCGGGCAGATTGACGACTTCGTTTGTCAGGAATGTACGCCGTGGTCCGGCCTGGGCGTCATCGATATTTTGGCCACCGTTCTCGACATTTCCCAAGACGACCGCAGTGACTTGAGGAGCTGGTACGAACGGCACGCCGCTTTCTACAAGCTCCTTTCCGTCAGCAACGAAACGCTGGAGGCGGTGAACGTCATCAACGACCAGCCGTATCGGATCAGGATCGACATGCAAAGTCATCCGTTTAAGCGAGGGCAGTTCATCTTCGGAAGCCTCACTCCCTGGCGTGGCGAGTGGTACTGGTCGGGTGAGCAGCGGTTTATGGGCGACGCCTCGCAAGTCGATATCGCTGACCTTATACAAACGATGAAACGCACGAACTCCCCTATCGTTTGCCGGTACTCGAAGGACTACGAGGCACAGACAAGGGAGCGAGCGTCCAAACTGCACGGCAAAATGCTGGCGTTTTACGGCAAGGACTTGGTGATTTATCCCGACGGCATGTCAATGGCGGCGGACTGGCAGAAAGAACTCCGCTCGGACTGGGAGTCGAGGCCGAAGCAGGAAGTGAAAAAGGTGATTGAGAAACACGGCCTGGTGAAGGGTCGCCCGGAAATGAATATCCCGCGAGACCTGCTTGAGCAGAAGGATGGCCTTGGCGTGTTCCTCAATCCCGAAGAGGGCAAGGAAGTCATGACACATTTCACGTCTCTGATTGCTGGGCTGAAGAAAAAGGGAAATGGCTTGACCAAAGACGAGGAAGACGTGATTCGTGGATTCTTCAATGCCGATTCGGTCAGCCCGCGGTTCGTCAGGCGAGTGCTTGAAGAAATTGGCGACGAATCGGTCAAGGCGGCGTTTATGTTGAAAGGCGACTTGCCCAGATACTGGCTGGACTACCTTCTGCGAGCCCGCAAGGGCATTTTCTATCGAAAGAGGTATCCGTCTGTCTCAGTCATTTGATCGATAACTCACATCGTCCCGCCCAGTGGCCCGTTGCTCTTGCGTACTTCGGTCCGACGCACCGGCGTACGATCGATGCCGTTAGTATCAGCTCGGAATCGCAATTGCCCGCAGCCAGACCACAACCGCCTCGGCGCCGGGGTCCGAATAGCCTAGAACGCGGTCGCCCAAGTAGCTCGATCGCCCTCGCTTCGCCGACATGCCGATGGTCGCCTTGGCCCCCGCCTCCGCAGCGATCGCAGCGGCTTGAAGCGCTTCGGGGACGGACAACCCGGAACTTATCGCCTTTTGAAACGCTTCAGCGGCCGGCAAGAGCGAGTCGAGCATCGTCCGGTCGCCGGTCGGCGAGAATCGCATCGAGAAGTCGATCGACCAGAGCGTCGGCGGGTTCGAGCGGGCCACGCCGGATGCCGGGCTCGCCGTGGATTCCCAGGCCCAGTTCGATCTCGTTTTCGCCCAGCGTGAAACCGGGTTTGCCAGCGACAGGGACCGTGCAGGGCGAAAGGGCGACCCCCATGGTCCGAACGCTGGCGGCAACAGCACGCCCTTGAGCCGCGACTTCACTCAACGACGCTCCCGACTCGGCGACCGCACCGGCGATTTTGTGCACCAGAATCGTTCCGGCGAGTCCGCGCCGTCCTGCATTGTCAACGCTCCCAGCCATCGCCACATCGTCGGCCACGAGCACGATCTCGACCGGAATGCCTTCGGCCCTTGCTATTTCTGCGGCGACACCGAAGTTGAGCCGGTCACCGGTGTAGTTCTTGACGATCAGGACCGCGCCACGGGGACCGGCGGTAGCTCGGATGGCAGCCAGAACGGCGTCGGGACTCGGTGAAGTAAAGACATCGCCGGCGACCGCGGCGGCGAGCATCCCGCGACCGATGTAGCCTGCGTGCGCCGGTTCGTGGCCGCTTCCACCGCCGGAGATCACGGCGACACGACGATTGGCAACGTCGGGGAGGTCTGTGCGGACGAGAACCGTCTGGCCCGCGAGTCGCCTCATGCCAGGATAGACCGCCGCGAGTCCGTCGATCATCTCCTCGACCACGGCCTTGGGGTCATTGAGCAATTTCTTCATTGCGGTGATCTCTGCGCGTAAGTGAGCCGTCGACGCCGTGGGCATTCTAGCCTGACAAACCCGCGTTTCGATTGAACATGTTTCAAATATCACTATTTGAAAGTCGACGAGACTGATTTCGGTAGTCGTGGCGTGCGTGTCCTCAACTTTTGTCACTATCGAGTCCTGCCCCGCGCCGAATCGCCGCCTTCCCAAACTTCGCGGCGATCTCGTCCGCCACGCGATCGAGTTGACGCTGCTTGTCCTTCTCGGGCTCGCCGAACAGATTTCCCTGCACATCGCCGGCGCCGCCAAGGTCGTGAACGCCAAAGCCGAGCAATCGCACCGGCAAATGTTGGGCGGGCAGCTTCTTGGTCAGCAGCTCCATGCCCGCGGCGAGCAGTTCTTGGGTGATGTCGGTAGGCTCTTCAAGCGTCTTCGACCGCGTGATTGTCTGGAAGTCGGCAAATCTCGCCTTCAGTTCGACGGCCCGGCCTCGAAGATCGTGGCGGCGCAGTCGTCGGGCGACCTGCTCGACGAGTTCGACCAGGCACGATCTCAGCACCTCGACATCGCGAATGTCCTCGGGGAACGTCGTCTCGTGCGAGATCGACTTCGCTTCGCGATCCGGAACGACCCTGCGGTCGTCGATGCCGTGCGACAGCTTCCAGTAATGCTCGCCCGACGACCCGAACTCGCGCTTCAAGATCTCGACGCTCAGTTCGCGAAGCTGGCCGATCGTGCGAATCCCCAGGCGGTCGAAGACTTGGCCGGTGACCTTGCCAACGCCCCAGATCCGACCGACTGGAAGCGGATCAAGGAACGCTTGAACCTGACCGGCCTCGACGACGACGAAGCCGTCGGGCTTCTTCACGTCGCTGGCGATCTTGGCGACGAACTTGTTCGGCGCCACGCCGACGGAGGCGACCAGGC
>JBAXFO010000578.1:0-3831 GCA_037139885.1 Planctomycetota bacterium | reverse complement strand
GAACTCGATTATTTTGGGTTGGAGCGATTACGTCCAGGCGAAAATGGCTGCAAGAAGTCGTTGAGCCCCATCGTTCACCCCGAATGAATCGCCGTTCTTCTCGAATCATACTTCCCCCCGCCACGATCGTAAAAACCGGCCCGTAAGACTGGCCTCGCAAGCTTCGATCGTGGCCGGGGGACCGGCGGCGACGAGATGGCCCCCGGCTTGCCCCGCGTCGGGGCCGAGGTCGATGATCCAGTCGGCCGCGGCGATGATGTCGAGATGATGTTCGATAACGACGACGGTGTTGCCGGCGTCCACCAGACGGCGCAGGACGCTGAGCAACCTGGCGATGTCGAGGCGGTGGAGGCCGGAGGTGGGTTCGTCGAGGATCAAGAGGGTGCGGCCGGTGGCGGTGCGGGCGAGTTCGGTGGCCAACTTGACGCGCTGGGCTTCGCCGCCGGAGAGGCGAGTCGCGGGTTGGCCGATGGGGAGGTAGCCCAGGCCGACGTCGTCGAGGGCGGCCAAGACGCGGACGATCTTGGGGACGGCTTTGAAGTATTCGCGGGCCGGGGCGACGGGCATCGCGAGTACGTCGGCGATCGATTGGCCTTTGAAAAGGACTTCGAGAGTGCCTGGATTGAAACGTTGGCCGTGGCAGGCGGGGCAGGGAATCATGAGATCGAACAGGAACGGGCCCGCGGGGACGAGTTCGCCGCGGCCCTGGCATTCTTCGCAGCGGCCGCCGCGGCTGTTGAAGCTGAAGCGGTTGGCTTTGTAACCGCGAAGTTTCGCGGTGCGCGTCAACGTGAAGAGCTTGCGGATCTCTTCGAAGAGACCTGTATACGTGGCGGCGCTCGAACGGGCGGAACGGCCGAGCGGACGTTGATCGGCTTCGATGAGCGTGTCGATAAGGTCGAGGCCCTCGAGCGCGTCGTGCACGCCAGGGGGTTCGGTTTGCAAGCCGAGATGGCGGCGGACGGCGCGGGCGAGGATGTCGTGCACGAGCGAACTCTTGCCCGAACCGCTGACGCCGGTCACCGCGACCAGACGGCCCAGCGGGATGACGACGTCGATGTTCTTCAGATTATGGTGACGGGCGGCCCGGACGATCAACGCCTTGGCGGGATCGAGCGGTGCGGCGATCCGCGTTTGAGGTGGGGCGATGTCGCCGCGGAGGAACGCAGCCGTGACGGATTGCGGATCATGCAGGACTTCATCGACCGTGCCCGCGGCAAGAATGTGGCCGCCGAGAGGACCGGCGCCGGGGCCGAGATCGACGAGGTAATCGGCATGCCGCATCACGGTTTCATCGTGTTCGACGACGAGCAGCGAGTTGCCTTTCTCTTGCAACGCTCGCAAGGCGGCCAGGAGCCGGAGCGTATCGCGGGGGTGCAGGCCGAGCGTCGGTTCATCGAGAATGAAACAAACTCCGCGGAGACCGCCGCCCAAACGCGTCGCCAGGCGAGCACGCTGAAGTTCGCCCCCGCTGAGCGTGGCGGAAGGGCGATCGAGAGCGAGATAGCCGAGTCCGACTTCGGCGAGGAAGTGCAGGCGGGTGACGATCTCGTTGACCAGAATCGTCTCGACCTTCGCAAGCGGGTGGTCGAGATCGATGTGGGCCTTCCGAAAGACGACGAGAGCGTCGGCGACGGTGCGAGCGGTGACGTCGGTGAGGCTCAAGCCCTGAGACGGCGTGGCGACAAGATCTCCACGATCCAAGCGAACGCCTTCATAGCGAACCGCACGTGCTTCGCGGTTCAAACGCGTGCCGGCGCATTCGGGACAGATGATCGTCGGCGGGTCTTCGTCCTCCGTGGCGGGGCCGTCGATCACGCCCATGCCCATGCAACGGGGGCAGGCGCCGTGCGGGGTGTTGAAGTGAAAGCGCCGGGGTTCGAGATCGGGCGACACACGCCGGCACCGCGGGCACGCCAGCTTCGTGCTGAACGTGATGTCGTTCCAGTCGCCCGTTTCTTCGACATCGGAGATGATCACCCGGCCATCGCCTTGCCGCGCGCACGAAGCCAGCGACTCCATCAACCGATCGGCCATGCCCTCGCGGACGACCAGGCGGTCGATCACGAGATCGATCGTGTGCGGCTTCTTCGCGTCAATCGATGGAGTATCCCGAATCTCGTAGAGAACGCCATCGATGCGCGCCCGCAGAAACCCCTCTTGCCGAATCTTCTGAAAGACGTCGACATGGCGCCCGGGCGTTTCATGAACGAGCGGCGCCAGCAGGAATATCTTCGTCCCCGCCGCCATCGCCATCACGGCCCGGCCAATCTCGGCCAAAGTTTGTTGATGGATCGGGATCTGACAATCAGGGCAATAGGGGGTGCCGCGCCGGGCCCAGAGGAGACGCAGGTGATCGTGAATCTCCGTCAACGTCGCCAGCGTGCTGCGGGGTCGGGGAGCTCCGGAAGATTGCGATACGCTCAAAACCGGCGGCAGACCTTCGATCGCATCGACGGGCGGCCGTCGCGGCGTGAGATGATCCGGCAAATTAGGCAAGGTGGTTAGAAAGCGCCGTTGGCCTTCGGCGAAGATGGTGTCGAAGACGAGGGAGCTTTTCCCGGAGCCGCTCACGCCGGTGAAGACAACGAGGCGACCCCGCGGCACATCGAGTGACACATTGTGCAGGTTGTGCGTACGAGCACCGCGGACGCGAATCATTCCCGCGTGGCCGGGGTCGCTCATATGCTTGACGCCTCGCAGTTCGGCGGGAAAGATTCAAGACCCATCGGCACGGAGGTTTTTGGGAGCCCCGGCCGAAGAAATTCTTCACGTCGGGCCGAAGATACTCAAGTTGCCGGTTGTATCGAGACGATAGAACCGCGAGACCTTCCCTTCTTGGGGGACTGTACGGACGGTCCGTTCCAAGGCAAGGGCGAAAGGTCGAGGAGCCCCGCGTGCGACGTTTGCTCGCCATCCTGTTCATGGTCCTTTTGGGCCTTTCCCTTCCGGGATGTTCTCTCTTCAAGAAGAACACCGGCGGAGGCAGCAGCGGCGCGGGCGATTACAATCCTCCCAACGTTCCCCCTCCCAAATTCCCCACCAGCAACGACTCCAAGGCCGATCCGCTCAACGGCCAATCGCGCGCTCCCGGCGGCAACGGCATGCTCGCAGGCCGGGTGCTTGATGGCGGCAATCGACCTCCGGGCGGCACCTCGATCCTCATCGTCAACGCCGACGCTAAAGACGACTCGGGACGTGAACTGAGCGTCAGCCCCGAAGGCTATTTCACCATCGAGAATTTGAACTCCGGCGGCCAATACAAACTCATCGCCCGCGGCAAACAGGGCGACCGCACCGTCGCCGGCATTCATTACGCCACCGCGCCGAATGTCCACGTCTTGATTCAGATGAAAGACGACTTCGTCTCGACGACGACGCCCAACGTGCAAGGCCCCTTCGGTTCGCTCAACGACGGCAAGAAGTTCGACGCCCTCGCCCCGCAAGCCAAGCAAACGCCCGCGAAAGACGGTTGGCGTCCCGGCCAGGGCATCGACGTGGCCAGCGGCGAGGTGACGTTGCCCGCCATGCAAGTCGCCGTCGGCCCCGATGGCTTCATGTCGACCGGCACGGGCTGGATCCCGCCGCCGCTCTCGATCCCCAACCCCAAAGCCAAGGCCCCCGAAATCGCCAAGATCACGCCACCCGAAATGCCCGCCCGCACGCCCGACGCGCCCACGTCGCTCGGTTCCGCCCAAGTGCCGTCGTGCGTTCTGGTCGGCCGACAACTGGTCAACTTCGCCCTCAACGACGTCAACGGCGAAGCGTGGGAATTGAAAGCCAACCGCAAGGGGAGTCTGGTCCTGCTCGACTTCTGGGGAAGCTGGTGCG
>JBAXFO010000577.1:0-3836 GCA_037139885.1 Planctomycetota bacterium | reverse complement strand
ATCGGCTGATCGTCCACGCGTCGGCGGATGTCGCGGTAGGCGGCTCGGAAGGCGACGCCGTCGGGGCCTCCATATTTGCTCGTAAGGGCGTCGAGCGAAAGGTTTTCTTCCAGATCGCCGAGCGGCGGCAGAAAGTCTTCCACGGCGAACGAGGCCGCGACATCGCGCAGGCGTTCTGGGTGGGCCAGAAGCTGGCGGGCGAAGGCGATGCCGGCTTCGTCGGCGGCGAGATCGGCGAAGCTGAAGCCGCTGGGGCCGAGAGCGTCTTGCAGTTCTTTGCCCAGGCCGATGATTTGGGCGGTTTCGGCGTTCGTCGCGGCCGTGAGGGCGGCCGAGAGGCTGAAGTGAAGCAGCCAGTCGTGCCGCTTGCGCATCGTGGGTTCGCCGAGGGCTTTCAGGCGGCGTTCGCGGTCGTCGTCGGCGCCGAAAGGTTGGAATGTTCGGCGCGTCAGGGGATGTTTGCGAAGCGTGTCGCTGCGGTCGAGGCCGAGGCCCAAGGCGATGAGGAAGTCCTTCGCGGGGATGCGTTCTTGCTGGCTGAAACGGGCGGCCTCGCGGATGATGAGTTCCGCGAGGGGATCGCCGGTTTTCTTGGCGTTTTGCGCGTTGGCTTCCGCCGCGGTACGCATCTGAATCAGGACGCGGACGACCGGGCTGGTTTCTTGAGCGGCGAGTCCCGACGGCAACGCCAACAGCAGCAAAGACAGCGTAGGCCGGCACATCGTATATCTCTCGCCTAAGAATGGGATGCGATCAACCCGGATACCAAACGGTGCGCGGATCGGTTGCGGCACGCTGGTAATCGAACGCCTCGTCCGTCATGCGGGCGAGGTCGTATTTCGGCCGCCAACCCAGCAGGAATTTGGCTTTGCAATTATCGAGCCAGGTGGAAAAGTAGGGGGTTTTGATATCGACCGAGGGATAGCCGCGGGTGCGTTTCAAATGCTCGGCCAGCTTGCGATAATCGACCGGTTCGTTCATGCAGATGTTGAATGTTTGCTGCTTGGCCTTGGGGTGGTCGAGGGCGAGGAGGATGGCGTCGGCGAGGTCGTCGACGTGCACGAAGTTTCGGAGGATCGGTTGACCCTCGGGGTCGAGCATGACGGGGACGGCATGAGCGGCGCGATGCTGCTCCGCCTTCTCGACGCCGACGAGATCGCGCCAGCGCGGCCCGCCGAAGACATCGTCGCCGAACGAAAGTTGATATTTGAAATCGTCCTTTTCCATGATCCAGGGCGCCCGCAAGCAGCAGCCGTTCAGGCCATATTGAACGTAGTACTGTTCGAGCATGTCCTCCTCGATGGCTTTCGAGAAGGCATAGCAACCGGGATACGCGGAGTGCTTCTGCGTTTCGGTGACGGGGATGGGATGCGGGTAAAAGAAGTGCCCCATGCCTGCGTCGCCGCCGACGAGCAGAAATTGCCGGAACGCCGGACTTTCTCGGCACTCTTCGAGAATCCAGTAAAGCCCCTTGATGGCGACATCCATGATCTCAGCGGGGGTTTCTTTGCAGGTGGCCAGGTGCAAGACGTGGGTGACGTCGCGCAGCGCGTCTTTCACGAGCGCCCGGTCGGAGATGGAGCCGCGGACAACCTCGAGTCGAGCGCTCGCGTCGAGGACGCGGTTGTGACACAGAGCGCGGATTATCGTCGAATCTTGACGGGGGTCGCGGAAGAGGCGGTCGATGAAGTAGCGGCCGACCTTGCCGGTCGCGCCGGTGACGAGGATGCGTCGTGGGGGCATGAATCGAACTCCAAAGCGGGAGAGACGGTTTTGGGAATCGTGCGGAACGGTTAACGGACGACCACGTCGATCGGCAGGACTTAACTGATCATGCAATTGCGGTTGTCGAGTTGGCGGGTGAGCGGTTGCACGCGACCGCTCCCAATGAGGTCGCGGCGAGGAAGCTGCGTCGGGCGATTCGCGGCGGTTGTGCAGTCATGGGTGATTCCTATTGCGAGTCATCGCGAGCCGCCGAAATCTCGGCGTCTCGCTTGTCGTGAAATCGCAGCGACGGTTTTCTCCGTGCGCAAAGTATAGCCGAACGGGGAAAGGAGTCCAAAAGGTTCGCAGCAGCGGGCCGCACTTCGGCTTCGATGCACGATGGAAGCCGTATTACACAAATGTCGTGTAATCGGCGGAGACATTCGAATTTTGAGCGTGCGCCCATAGACTTGGAGAATGGTTCCGTCTGAGTGCGAAGGCTCGCAACCGCCTATGATCCGCAAACGAAGTCGATCTACTGTTTCTCGGGCGGATCGACGCTGTATGCGTTCAACACCGTCGACAAAACATGGAAGATGTATCAACGCGACAAGGGCTGGACCGATCTCTTGCCCTCGAGCAAAATTTTCCCCGGTTACTGCGACTCGCACGGTATGGTCTACGAATCGAAACGCGATCGCATGATCTTCACGGGCGTCGGCGGCGGCTATGCGAAGAAGTGCCAGGGAGGCCTATTGGCGTACGACTTCGCCAGCGGAACGCTCAGCGTCATCCAACCCGAGAACGCCGTGCTGAACCAGACCGGTTGCGCTCGCGAACAGGCGTACGTCGAACATGCCGACTGCGTTCGCGATCGCGGCACGAAAGAGCCGGCGATGACGGAAGCCAAAGAGGTTCGTGCGGCTCTTCGCGAACGCGGGCTTTTGGTCGGCATCGGCGGCGCGTTCGGCAACGTCATTCGTTTTCAATCGCCGCTATCGATCACGCCCGACGAATGTGACCGAGCGGCCGATCTGCTCGAAGAAGTCATGCTGGCGCGCTGGACCAAGTAAATCTCCGCCGAGCGGTCACGAACCATCGAGAGCCCCGCCATGCCGTCAAGTTCCGTTCGTTCCTGGTTCCAAGGGTTCGCGGGGTTTGTCGGCGTGGCTCTTGTGGTCGGTTTCGCCTACACGCAGGCGCCCCTTTACTACTCGAACCAGAACCAGTATTTCTTGCACGGCCTGGCCGAGGCGGGACGTGGGCGACTCGCCATGGACTGGCTGGCGACGACCGCCGACCCCACTCCCGTTTTCAGCGCCCTGGTGACGGCCACCGTTCTCGTACTGCCCGATGCCGTCTTTCACGCGTACTACTTCATCCTCTTCGGCGTCTACGGCGTCAGCATGCTCGGGCTCTTCTCGTTTCTGGCGGGCGAAGACGACTCGCCGCGATTAAAGCTGGCGTTCGCGGCGGCGCTCCTGCTGCTGCATTCGGCGCTGATTCGCTGGGGGTCGCATCGGCTGTTGGGTTGGGATTATCCCTGGTATTTTCAGAGCGGCCTGGCGGGACAGTATACTCTCGGCGCCGCCTTTCAGCCGTCAGCGTTTGGCGTGTTTCTGATTCTGTCGGTCGTCGTGTTTGTGCGCGGCCATGAATTCGGAGCCGTGCTCAGCGCCGTGCTGGCGGCGACGGTTCATCCCACCTACGCGTTGACGGCCGGTCTTTTGACGCTGTCGTATCTCATCGTGATCTGGCGCGACGGGCGCCGACGTCAAGCCCTGAAAGTCGGAGCGCTCGCGTTTGTGTTAATTCTGCCGACGCTCATCCATGGCGTCATGACCTTCCGCCCCACTTCGGCGGCCGCGTTCGCCGAGGCTCAGGGGCTGCTCGTGCATCTGCGCATTCCCCACCACTGCATCGCTCGGCTGTGGTGCGATGGCGTTGCGGTCGGACAGATCGCTTGGATGCTGCTGGGCGTCGCGCTTGCGCGGCGGACGGGATTGGCGTTCGTGATGGGGGCGGTGTTCTTGATTTCGGCGCTGCTCACCGTCGCGCAAGTCACCCTCGATAGCGATTCGCTCGCCTTGCTGTTTCCGTGGCGGGCGTCGGCGATTCTCGTGCCCTTGGCG
>JBAXFO010000576.1:0-3840 GCA_037139885.1 Planctomycetota bacterium | reverse complement strand
GCTTTCATAGAGCGCCGCCAACACCAGGAAGACCAGCACGACGGCCCCGACGAACGCCATGAACGGGTTCTGCAAAAGATCCCCTAACGAATTGACCCGTTCCGTCTCGCGCTGCAAATAGGTCAGCTCGCTCCATTCGTAAGCCATATTGCGCGGCAATTCGCGATTGCAGAGTTCCTCCATGCGTTCGATGACCGTCCCCGAACTGACGCTCGGCAGCGTGGCCCCGTTGATGGCGACGGCGGTCGCCATGTTGTACCGGACCACGAACACGGGGCCGTAATCGTCGCGCACGGTCGCCAGCGCCCCGAGCGGCACCATCTCGCCATTGCCGTTGCGGACGCGGAACTGCCGCACCGCGTCGGCGCTCACGCGATAGGCGGCGTCGGCCTGGAGGTTCACCTGCCACGTCCGGCCAAACAGGTTGAAATCGTTGACGTAATAGCCCCCGAGAAACACCTGGAGCGTGTCGAAGACGTCATTGAGCTCCACCTTCATCGTCTTGCATTTGATGCGGTCGACGTCGACGAACAGTTGCGGCGTCGACGACCGAAAGCTGCTGAAGAGCCCGATGAAGCCGGGGAATTTGCTCGCCTTTTCCGAGAGATTCGCGGTCTGGGCCTCGAGGGCTTTGAGATCGGTGTCGCCCGTGGATTCGAGCATGAGCTTGAAGCCGCCGGCGTTGCCCAACCCTTCGACGGCGGGGGCTCCAAAGACCAACACCTGCGCCTGCTCGACCTCCGCGAACAGTCGGCCACGAAGCTGGTTGGCGATCGCTTCGGAGTAAAGTTCGGGCGTACGGCGTTCGTGAAACGGTTTGAGAATCAGGAACACCGAACCGAAATTCGAGCTGATGCCGTTCATGACGAACGACTGTCCGGGGATGTCGATCGAGTGCTTGATGCCGGGGGTTTCCTTGGCGATCTCGCGAATCTTGTCCATGACGGCGATGGTGCGGTCGAGCGACGACGAATCGGGAAGCTGCACGTTCACGATCAAATAGCCCTTGTCTTGATTGGGAATAAATCCCGAAGGCACTTGCGTGAAACCGTAGTACGTCAAACCGAGGAGGCCGACGTAGACGACGAGGACGACCGCGCTGAGCCGCAACGACCAGGCGACGATGCGGCCATAAACGTTGGTGATGGCGTCGAACGCCTTGTTGAAGCCGCGGAAGATCCAGGCGAGGAAGCGATTGATCGGACCGATGCAGATCCAGCCGAAGACGCCGCCGAGCAAACCGCCAGGCAGCAGCAGCGCACCTTGCAGCAGATACGACTTCACTTGCGTCCGTAGCGTCGCCGGTTCGCCTCCCGCGAAGCTCGGATCGGCGAGCGGCAGATCGAAACTCGGCTCCCCGAACGGCCACAACAGCCACACCGACGTCAGCCCGCCGATGAGCGCGAAGAACCACCACGGCAGCGCCTCCCGGCCATCGTCGTGACCGTGAGCGTCGTGCTTGCGTCCTTGAAAGATCACCGCGGCCCGGGCGGGGGTCATCGTCATCGCGTTGATGGCCGAGATAATCATCGACACCGCGATCGTGAGCGCGAATTGCCGAAAGAACTGCCCCGTGATGCCGCCGAGAAACGCGCTCGGCAGAAACACCGCGCTGAGCACGAGCGTGATCGCGATGATCGGCCCGGTGATTTCGTCCATCGCCTTGATGGTCGCGTCGCGGATGCTGAGCCCGCGCGCCAGCCAGCGTTCGATATTTTCGAGCACGACAATCGCGTCGTCGACCACGATGCCGATCGCGAGCACCAGTCCAAACAGCGTGAGGTTATTGAGGCTGAAGCCCATCCAGTGGACCACCGCGAACGTGCCGACCAGCGACACCCCCACGTCAATGAGAGGCAGCATCACCGCCTTCCAATCTTGCAAAAACAGCAAGACGACGATGGCCACCAGGATGATCGCATCGCGGAGGGTGTGGAACACTTCGTTAACGGATTCGCGAATGAACGGCGTCACGTCGTAAACGATGGCGTAGTCGAGCTTGTCGGGAAAGCGGGCTTTCAGCTCGCGCATGCGGGCGCGAACGCGGTCGGCCGTGTCGAGGGCGTTGGCTGTGGGAAGCTGGAAAATCGCCATGCCGACGGCCGGT
Organism: Planctomycetota bacterium; assembly: GCA_037139885.1. GTDB lineage: Bacteria > Planctomycetota > Planctomycetia > Gemmatales > Gemmataceae > JAIEPT01. The sequence continues at coordinate 1,733 of JBAXFO010000576.1, read as the reverse complement.
TTGCCGTCGAGGCGGGAGAGCGTCGTTTGGCTGCGGGCGCCGAGCTCGGAACGGCCGACGTCGCGCAGATACGTCACCTGGCCATCGGACCCCGTTTTGAGGACGATGCCGCCGAACTGGCTCGGTTCGATGAGCCGGCCTTGCGTGGTCATCGTGTATTGAAAATCGAGCCCCGCCGGCACGGGAGGCTGGCCGATCTGCCCCGCGGCCACCTGCACGTTTTGCTCGCGCATCACCCGGATCACATCCCCCGCGCTCAAATTCCGCGACGCCAGCTTGTCCGGATCGAGCCAGACGCGCATGCTGTAATCTTGCTGCCCGAACAAGAGCACATCGCCCACGCCATCGACGCGCGACAGGGCGTCCTTGATCTGGATCGTCGCGAAATTGCTGACGTAAAGCTGATCGAAAAACGGCTCGTTCGTCGCGGGATTCGTCTCGGCGTAAATGTTCACCACCATCAAGAAGCTCGGCGACTGCTTCTTGACCGTCACCCCCGTCGTCTTCACCAGATCGGGCAACATCGGAATCGCCTGCGAAACGCGGTTCTGCACCTGCACCTGAGCCGTGTCGAGATCGACGCCGAGCTTGAACGTGACGGTGAGGCTGTACGAGCCGTCGTTGTTGGATTGCGACGACATGTACATCATGTTTTCAACGCCGTTGATCTGCTGCTCGATCGGCGCGGCCACGGTGTCGGCGACGACCTGGGCGTTCGCTCCGGGATAAGCGCAACTCACCTGAATCGTCGGCGGCGTGATCTGCGGATACTGAGCGATCGGCAACGCCACCAGCGAAATCAACCCGATGAGCACGATGACGATGGAGATGACCCACGCGAAAACGGGGCGATCGATGAAAAAGCGGGCGAGCACGGGTGGGTCTCCGCAGTTTGCGCTTGCAGATGCAAATGCAGATGCAAAGCAAATGCAATTTGAACCACAGAGACACAGAGAGCACAGAGAGGCTACCTAGTCATTTCAAAGTCCAGCGCGCCGTGTCGTTTTTCCGCGCCTCTCTGTGCTCTCTGTGTCTCTGTGGTGAAAATTTTTAAGACTTAATGCCTATCGCCCGCTCCCCCATCGCACGCAGGTTTTCGAGCGTGTAGAGGCCGGTGTCGTGGCCGTCGCTCCAGGTGATGCGGTAGGCGTAAAAGCCGATCGGTTCGATCTTCAGCGGCTTGAGCGGCACGAGTTCGCTCGGTTTCAAAATGCGAAACGGATCGGGCGGCTGCTCGCGCTCTTCATTGCACCCGGCGCACGGGCAGTCTCTCCGCAGATCGGTCCAGCGCAGGCGATGGCGAACGCCATCGCTCCAGGTGATGACGAGGAAATCGTCCCCTTCTTTCGCCAGCGAAACCGGACGTAGCGTGGATGTTGACATGGTGAGCCTTATTGTAGATCGACGAGCGGCGAACGGCGCGTCGTTTAACGTTCATGCAAAGCAAATGCCAATGCGAATTTGAACCACAGAGACACCGAGAGCACAGAGAGGCTACCTAGTCGGCTTGAAAGCGCGGCGAGTCGTGTCGTGTTTCCGCGCCTCTCTGTGCTCTCTGTGTCTCTGTGGCGAAATATTTAAGACTTATTACCCGGGTGCAATGTCAGGTCGGATGGTGTTGGGGTTCGGACGCGTCGCCCGCCTACACGGAACCATCTCCCCGTGCTCACACGATCTTCACAATCCCTTCACAATAGTCACGCTGATAAGTTCCACAATAGCCTCGTTACTTC
>JBAXFO010000575.1:0-3841 GCA_037139885.1 Planctomycetota bacterium | reverse complement strand
GATCGCGGGCCCCCTCGGCCGCTGGGCTTGTCAGCAAAGGAATGTGCTCAACGCCGTTTGGCGTCGTGGATGATCGCGGCCCCCGCCGCGCGGCTGACGCACTTCACCGTAAAGACAGTGCTCAACGCCGTTTGGCGTCGTGGATGATCGCGGGCGACCGACCCCGCCGCATTCTTCCACAACGGCGAAGTGTGCTCAACGCCGTTTGGCGTCGTGGATGATCGCGGAAGAGGATTTCGAGCCGTGCATGACGCAAAAATTGTGCTCAACGCCGTTTGGCGTCGTGGATGATCGCGGCTCGATCAATCGTCACTCTCAAACATCCGAGGTTGCTGTGCTCAACGCCGTTTGGCGTCGTGGATGATCGCGGGCGGCCCTTAATGTGGACCTCGAACTCTTCCAGGCTGTGCTCAACGCCGTTTGGCGTCGTGGATGATCGCGGACGTTGGTAGCAGCGGAACGGACGTTAACACGTCTGGGTGCTCAACGCCGTTTGGCGTCGTGGATGATCGCGGTCCGGGCCATGGCCGAGGCGGTTTTTCTCATGTTTTGCTCACCTCCTTTCAATGTTGGCTATCAAATGCTCTATATTGGACATTTCGGCTCGATTGATTGCTTCCGTTCGTCGAGTTTACCGCGAAAAACTCGACGATCGGAAGTCGATCAAGGATGTCGATCAGGTTGTCAAAGATCGAATCTTGCGGCAGAGCCTGGCAAATTCGTCGAGATAGTTGGCTGTGGGTTCGACATCCGGACATGCTTGATTGGTCTACACGATCTTATGGCCCGCCGGTTCCGCAGGCCAATCGGGGCGTTTGACGGCCGAGTGAGTGCATGCCAGTCCGTTCACGCATCGCTCGCACAACGGAATCATCAGGACGTCGTCGTCCGTCGTCAGGATTTGCGTCAACTCCCAACGAAGTTTCTCCTTTTGCGGCAATGTCAACCAGCATCGAAAGATCGAGTACTGCACCCGATGCCCGTAGCCCTCCATATGTTTCGCGCATTTGCGAAGGCGTTTTTTATCGCGGACATCGTAACAGACGAGAAACCAGCGAGTGCCTTGCATGGATGTCCCTCGTAGGCCGTCCATGGCGGAAAAAAGATCAGCGAAGCCGGGCCTGAGCAAACAGGCCGGGTTCGCCGGTCCATTCCTTTTCGAGGAGCCGAGCCTCAAGTTCCAATGTCCTCGCATACGAAAGCGAATACTCGACCACCGGATGCTTCCATGTCTCTTCCAGCCGGCTCTCGAACAGCCCGATCGCCTTCTTTCGGCCGTCGTCGGACAGCCAAACCTTTGCCTTGGTAACGACGAAGTCGTCCGCGGCATTCCATTGTCCTCGATTGAGCGAACCGATAACGACGATGTCCCAAAGGGGCATGCGAAAGAGTTCCATCAAGTCGAGCACCAAGGGATAAGCCGCGCTCCTGGGAGTATGAAAGAACCCAAGCGCTGGCTCTAACCCGCTCGCCAAAATTGCCTGCATGACCGCCGTATGAAGCAACCCATATCCGAAACTCAGCAGGGCATTGAACCGGTCGAGCGGCGGCCGACGGTTGCGGCTCGACCAACGAAACTCGTCTGGCACTGCCGGCGCCAGCACGTTGCGAAGGCCATCGAAGTAATGAGCGGCCGCAGCCCCTTCTGCGCCGCGCAAGCTGTCCCGGTTCGCCGCACGCCCGGCCGACCGCAATGCCGTCTGCAATCCATCCAAGTTCGGCGTCAGCAGCTCTCTCGCCTCGCCATTTCCCCGTGTGGCGCGCAAAAGATAACGGTGCTCTCCCTCGATCTTCGCCAGCACGAGCGCCCTCGCCAATCGCATGCACGTCTCTTCGTCCGTCAGCGCCCGATACTGGCGAATTCGCCGTTGAACCTGCCCGGCGCTGGACGTAATGCTCGCATAGTGCACTCCCCCGGTACTCACCCAGTGGACGCCGAGATCGTGATCGGTACAGAGTCGCAATGCCTGGGTCGTGATCTGCGAAAAGCCGTGCAAAACCACCGATTGAAGCCCGCGAATCGGATGCTTCGACTCCGGCCCTTCGCGTGGCCGAACGACCAGGCAATCGCCGCTTTTGCCGACGTTCGCTCCTTGCGTGACGACGTGCAGATTCGCCCCTTCCCGCTCCGGCGGAAACAACCGCACCGCTTCATGGCTCGGATCGTGCTGATGCCGAACTTCCTCCGGCAAACAGACCGGTGCCAGCGAACACGATTTGCACAACCGCTCGTTTTCTGCGATCGGCGGCCTTTCGACCGATTCGCGAAGTCGCCGCGCCCGCTCGATCGCCTCGCGTAACTCCGCGCGTGCCGCCTCGTCGATCGGCACGCGCACCATCACATTCGAAGCGTGATACCGCACCCGCCCCTCGCGAATCTCCACGCCATACGCCTCTTCGAGCAAAACGGCATACGCCACAACCTGCACCCGATCCGACCGCCACGCTTCCACGACGCCATCCGCACCCCGAGCCGCCTTGCCGCGCTTGTGCTCATAAGGAATAACCGCCCCATCGCGCTTCCGCAAGCAATCGACCTTCCCGATGAGGCCCCACGCCTCGCTCGCCAGTTCGATCGACGTCATTTCGACATCGTCATCGGCTTCGAGCGAAGCATGAAGTTCGCGGCCGGCATAAACGCGGTGGTCGGCTCGCCGAATCTCTTCAACCTCTTCGAGGTAGAACAGACGGGGACAATAGGCGAGTGCATGGAGCGCCATGATCCGCAGCGGCGGGGCATGGGAATCGAGAACGGGCAATGGGAACATGAATTGTTACCCTCCGATTCGAAACCATGCGCGGGGCAAGGTGTCGACCACAGGAGCAGGGTCGGTGATCCGAAAGCGATTTAAGACAGTATTCGCCCGATTGACGTGATCCACCCAAACGGGCAGCGAATAGAAGCCTTTCATTTCAGGCACCACGAACGAAAGATCGGCCGGCGGGTTCTGATCGACGGCAATAACGTCCACAAGGTAGCTGCTTTCGCCGAGAGAGAGCCCGCCAAAGCGGGTAACAGCGTATGGTGGCGAAAGGGCCGCCGGCACATGGGATGACAGCGGCGGGTTGCCTGTGTCCGCACCTGGCCGTAGCCACACCCACAGGGTGAGGTCCATCAGCACGTCCTGGTAGTCAGGCCGAGTGTTCTCCAAGTCGGCGCCGCGTCGCAACTTGCGAAACACCTTCGACCGGCCGGGCAATTCGGCAATGGCAAGGGCCATCTCCGCCCCTCGGTGCCTTTCCTTTTGCTCCCGCGGGACACCCAGCAGCGACAGCAACATTCCGTACACCGACGACGGCGCTGGGACCGGGAACGTGTCCTGATACTCGCGGGAGGCATATGGGCGGAAGGCGCACACGGGCACTTCCACGCGAATCGGCAGATCGGTCGTCATCGGAGCCTCCGTCAATTGATGGTTTTCTCGATCCGTGCCAGGATATCGGTAAACGCCGCCTTCACGCCGGGGTGGACGGCCACACCGAGTTCTTTCAGCGCGTCCAGCCCCGCGACCGGTTCTGGCGTGCCGACTACCAGATCTTTCGGGTCGATGTCCTTCCCCGTCACGCGGGCGACCAGTTTGTCGAGCTTGATCTTGCCACTTTCGTCCTGCTCGAAGCAAAACATCATCCGCGGCGCCGGGTCGGTCGTCCACCGAAGGACGACGGCGTCTGGGGCGAAGTCAAACAGGAACCGGGCGTGATTGCCCGCCGGCCGCCGCAGGTTCTGGAGGGCGAGCAGCGTCTTCTCCGTGCGGGCCTTTTTGTCCTTCAGCAACGAGTCCGGCGTCAGGGCAAAGGTGTACTGATACCGAGTGTCGTGAACCTCGCACTGGTAGGGAAT
>JBAXFO010000574.1:0-3841 GCA_037139885.1 Planctomycetota bacterium | reverse complement strand
GTATTTCTACTCCAACGGAGTTGCATCCCAAAGCCCAGGGTCGCGAACGAATGTGAGCGCACCCTGGGTACGGGAGACAGAGCAGGATTTTTCCCCGCAGGGGATACATCGGCGTCGCGCGATTCCGATGATGTAACCCCTGCAGGGTAAAATTCGTTTTCGATCGCCCAACCCAGGGTGCGCTCACATTCGTTCGCGACCCTGGGCTTCAGGATGTAACTCCTTCGGAGTAAAGACCCATAACGCGCAACAGTTCCTGGAAGAGGAGCTACGGGCAATTCGGTGAACGAACCCATCGCGCATCCATTTCATAAACTCGCGGCCGCCAGGCGTTCCGCTTCATCCACCATCGTCTCGAGCAACTCCAACCCCAGCCCCCAGAAGCCGGGATCGTTGATATCCACCCCGAGCGCTTCGAGCAATTTCGGCGGCGCTTCCTTGCCCCCCGATGCGAGCAGCTCCATGTACTTCGGCACGAACGCCTCCCCTTCGTGCTTGTACTTCTGGAACAGCGCCAGCACGAGCAATTCGCCGAACGCGTACGCATAACAGTAAAACGGCGACCGAATGAAATGTCCGATATAGCTCCACCAAGACGCATAACCGTCCGTCATCTCGACAGCGTCGCCGAACATCTCGCGGTTCGCGGTCTGCCAGAGTTCGTTGATGGCGGCGGCGCTGAGTTCGCCCTGGGTCTGGCGGGCGTGATGCAGGCGTTGCTCGAAACGCGTCAGCACGGTCTGGCGGAAGACGGTCGCAAAGGCGTCTTCGATTTTGCCGCACAGCATGGCCAGGCGCAGTTTCGGCTCCGGGTAGCGCTCCTGGAGCCGGCGGAACGTGAGCATTTCGCCGAAGACGCTGGCGGTCTCGGCCGTTGTCAGCGGGGTGTCGCTCTGAAAATAGCCCTGCCGGCGAGCGAGATATTGATGCAACCCATGGCCGAGCTCGTGAGCCAGGGTCATGACGTCGCGGAGGCGTTCCGTGAAGTTCATGAGGATGTACGGATGCACGCTCGGCACCGTGCTCGACGCGAACGCCCCGCCCCGCTTTCCAGGCCGCAGCTCGGCGTCGATCCAGTTTTTCTCGAAAAACTGCCGAATGATGGCCCCCGCTTCCGGACTGAGCGAATCGTAGCTTTCTTGCACGATCGACCGGGCCGTCGCCCAATCGCAACTGGGCAGATCGGAAAAGAGCGGCGCATAGCGGTCGTAATCGTAAAGCTTGTCGACTTTGAGCAGCTTTTGTTTGAGCCGATAGTAGCGCTGCACCAATCCATACTTCTTCTCGACGGCCGACAACAACGCTTCGACCACCTCGGCCGTGATCTCATTCGAAAGATTGCGCGGAAACATCCCATCCGGATATTTTCGTAAACGGCCATCGGTTTGATGATCGTGCACGATCGTGTTAAACACAAACGTGAGCAGCCGGCTGTTGCTCTCCAAACCCCGCGACAATCCCTCCGCAGCCAGGCGCCGCGTCTCGCGATCGGGATCGTAAAGCCGGGCCAGGATCTCCTGTTGGCTGAGCATCTGATCCTTGAACGCGAACTTCATCGACGACGCCGTCTCTTCGAACAGCCGGCCGAACGCCGACTTGCCGGTGATCGCCTTTTCGTCGAGGATCTTTTCCTCGCCTTCGCTCAGAAAGTACGGCTTCCACAACAGCTTCACTTCCAGCGTGTGCCGATAGCCCGCGAGCTTCGGATTCGCCAGGAGCGAGCGCACGACGTCGTCGGGCGTTTTGATCCATTCGAGGTCGAAAAAGATGAGGTGCTTGTTGATCGAGGTTCGTTCCTCGCGGGTCTTCGCGAGCAGGGCGCCGTGAGCGGGCACATCGGTGCGGGCGGCATGCACGAGCATCGCGTAGACGAGGGGCTTGTCCATGGTTTCGTAAAGCGCTTCGAGCTCGCGGAGAGCCGTCAGCAGCAGGTCGGCTGCGTCGGCGGTGAGGGTGGCGATTTGGCCGCGATAGGTTTTCTCGAAGGCCTCGGCACGGGCGCGGGCGGCCTGCAAGTCGGCCTCGATGGCGGGGTCTTCCAGGTTGGCGTAAAGGTCGCGGAGGTCCCAGGCGACGGCGGCGGCGGAGTTCGACATGATCGGCGATCCCTCGAAGAGCGAAATCTATGGCGTCTTTATACGCACCTTGGGGTCCGGATGCTCGCGCCTTGCCGACCGCAATTTGGGCAATCTCGCCCGCTTGCAGAGCCCCCATTTTGCGGTCTCGAAAGGCGCTGCGTCGGCAAAGTCGGCGCGTTGGGAATAGCCCCACCACGAACCGGGGGAATCTCCTCGGAACCTTCAATTTTTCTTGGATTTGACACGTGGTCTAACCTAAAAAGGAGTCGGAGGTGATTATGAAGTCCATCAATAAGCCGATCAACCGTTTCATGAAAAAGTGCTGCCTGCTGGCGACCAACGCCCGCTACCCGGCGCTCGAGCTCTATTTAACTTATGTGAACTGGTGCCTCAACGAAGGCACTGACGTCCACGATCAATTTTCGTTTCTGGAAATGATCGAAGAGACCGGCCTGCAATACAAGCAAGCGAAGAAGGGCTGCTTCTTCGAAGGGGTCAGCGTGTTGCCGCCGTATCGCATTGAATAATCTGCGCCGGCGCTCGCCTCCTTTATGGCTCCATGCCGCTCGGGAATGTCTGGGCATTTCCCTCCAAGTAATTCACTTACGATCAAACTCTTTCCGCAATGAAGACGGTCGCGGCGCATCGCGTTCGCGGCTCTCCGCAGGAGAGCGCTGCCGTGACGCACGTTCTGATGCGCCGTCCCGGCAGTGCGGCCGTTTTGACAGGATCCATGTCGCGCTCGTGCGTCACGGCAGCGCTCTCCTGCGGAGAGCCGCGAACGATTTCGTCCGACGGCGTTTGCGAAAAGTTGCCCCAATCCCCCACATTTCGACTCATCGTGCGCACCGGATTGATCCGAAAAGAAAGGAGAGACGGAACGAACGCAGGAGTCGCCGATGGATCGTGCCACGGAATCAGCCGCGGGGAAGGGGAAACCGCGTCCCGCCCTGTTTCGCGCCCTCGGCAAGAAGGATCCCCCCGAAGGGATCGTCGTCGACGGCCGGCCCTATCGCCGCGTCGAGATCTTCAAACACGATTCCTGGGCCGCCACGGCTCTCTACACCGACGGCGCCGCTGCTCTCGTATGCAAGTTCAACCGCATCGAACCGATTCTCGGCCTGCCCACCGGCTGGCTCGGGCAATGGCTCGCCGATCGGGAAGCGTCCTTTTACCGGACCCTCGCCGACCTGCCAAGCATCCCGGCGGGGTGCGGCCCCATCCGCGTGGACGGCGCCGTCATGCCGAACGCCGTGGGCCATGCGTTCGTCGCGGGCCGGCCGCTCAAGGAAAGCGATCGCCTGCCCACATCGTTCTTCGACGATTTGCGTCAGCAGCTCGCCGTCATTCATGAACGCGGCATCGCCTACATGGATCTTCACAAGCGCGAGAACATCATTCTCGGCAGCGATGGCCGCGGCTATCTCATCGACTTCCAGGTGAGTTTGCAGGTTTCTCCCGAGAGTCCTCTGGCCCCCGCGCGCTGGCTGGTGAACGCGTTTCAGCAAGGCGATCAATACCATCTCGCCAAGCACCAGCTTCGACTGGGACTATCGAGCCCGGAAGAATCGGAAAAGATGCTCGACGCCGCCCGGCCCGCCTGGATCCGGGCGCACCGCGTCATCGCGCAACCGTTGCGTGCGTTGCGGCGGCGATTGCTCGTGGCGTTGGGCATTCGGAAAGGTTTAGGCAAAGCGCAGAGCGAACACTTCACCGAAGACGGCTTGCTGGCGGAAACGACGCCGCGGCGCGCGGCATGACGT
>JBAXFO010000573.1:0-3843 GCA_037139885.1 Planctomycetota bacterium | reverse complement strand
GTTCGGGACGCCGTCGCGGCGCGGGCGGAGCGCGTTCAGTCCGGCGGCGTAGCACGGCCAGTCGCGGCGCGACAGCACGTTGTCGAGGTCGGTGCCGCGCTGGTTCGGCATGGTCGCGCCGGTGAGCAACCGGTGCGTGCCGGGCAGGTGCCCGTTCTCGCCGTGCGACATCGACCGCACGAGCGCCCATCTTACCGAGCGTGAAGGCGACATCGCGGCGCAGATGGGTGGGCAGGCGCGCCCCGCTGTTCTCGTTCTTGCGCGGCAATTGATCGCACATCGCTTCGACAAGCGGGTCGATTTCGTTTTTGGGTAAAGCCTTCCAGTAGTCGATTTCGAAAGTTTTGAGCGTTCGCACGCCTTCCCAGCGAGTCGCGTCAGTGTCCGAAAGCAAGGCGTCGATATGTTTCTTCGATTTCATGGTCAACGTCCTCAGAGACAACGGCAAGAAGTTCACGAGGCATTCGCGCGGGCACCCTCTTCGGGGGCCTCATCCATCGGGGTTCAGCGGAACGCGCCCTACGCGATTTTTCGCAAAATCGGGGCGGCGCTCACGTTTTCGGGTTCGGCGGCGCAACCGGCGCCGGTTCGTCGGTCGTTAAGCTGTTGGCGTTCACGACGTTAACGCAGGCCGGATGTTTGCTGCGAATGAGTTTTAAGACTTCCTGAGCCGTGATTTCGCGATTGAGCAGGCCCGAAAGCGTGTCCGAATGGCGATTGTCGCCCGCTTCGAGGATGACGAAGGAGCCCTGAATGGGCCCTTCATGGCCGCGGGCTTGAGGTTGCGACGCGCGCACCACCAAGCCGCGATTGTGCTCCCCGGTGCCGCGTAAAATCGCGTTCGCTTCGGCCCCTAATCGGCCCACGGAACGCTGCGGTTTCGCCAACGGGAACATCATGATGGGCTACCAAAAAGACGTAACTCGTTATGGAACCAGATTCTAAGCTTGACGCTCCCCGATGCGGCGAGGATTCGCCTGCGAGAGGAAAAAAGGGGGGAATCCTGGTTGCAGCCTTCGTCCGTCTTTTTCATCATATAGGTTATCTCCTCTCTCTACAAGAGGCGGCTTTTCTTTCACCCGGCGCTTGATCCGGCGCCGACAACATGATAATCTGCCCTCACGCTCTGCCCTGTCCCGCCTAGAATGCCCGCTTCTCCTGCCTCTTATTCGCTTTGCGACATTCGCCTTCCGGGTGAACCTCATGCTCTCGATCTGCGACAACTCCGTGGGAATGAACCGCCGTAAGATGCTCACCGTGAGCGGCCTGACGCTTGGCGGCCTGGCCCTTTCCGGGTCTTCACGCAGCCAAGCCGCCGACGCCTCCGCCAGCAGCGTGCTCACCGGCAAATCGATCATTTTCATCTTCCAACAAGGCGGTCCAAGCCAGTTCGAGACGTTCGACCCCAAACCCAACGCCCCTCAAGACATCCGCACCATCGGACGCTGCATCCAAACCGCTCTGCCGAGCGTCCTTTTCGGCGAGACGATGCAGCAGACGGCCCGCCTGGCCGACAAGCTGACGATCGTCCGCTCGTTTCAAACGGGCAACGCCGAGCACAACATCCGCCCCATCGTCGGCCCGGAATCGCTCGGGGCCAATGTGGGAGCCATCTATTCGCGCGTGGCCGGATCGACCCATCCCGAAACCTCCATGCCGACCAATGCGGTCATCCATCCGCAAGCCGTCAGTTCGGAAGCCGTCCGCGGCGCCGGGCGCGGCGATTTTCTGGCCACCGGGCCGTTCGGCAGCCCGTTCGCCCCGTTCGTTCCCGGCGGCGCCAGCCAGCTTCTCAATAACTTGCGTTTGAATTTGTCGCCGAGCCGATTTCAAGATCGCCGCACGCTGCTCACCGAGTTCGACCGGATGCGTTCGGAGTTCGAAGAGGATGCGACGTTCTCGAGTTTCGATCGCAACCAACGCCAAGCCTGCGACGCCATCATGAGCGGCCGCGTCGCCGAGGCGCTCGATCTTTCCCGTGAAGACCCCCGGCTCGTCGCGCGCTATGACACCAGCCGGTTCAACGCCCCCGACAATTGGGCCAGCGCCAATCGCGGCCGCCGCGGTTATTACACCGGGCATGCCAAGGCGTTCGGCAAATCGCTTCTTCTTGCGCGGCGGTTGTGCGAGGCGGGGTGCGGCTTCGTCACGGTGCATTCCGATTACGAAGGCGTTTGGGATATGCACGCCGACGGCGAAAATCTCAACATGGCCGACGGCATGAACGCGGTGGGACGGTCGTTCGATCACGGCATCGCCGCCTTCATCGCCGATGTCGAAGCCCGCGGCCTTTCGGACAAGATTCTTCTGATCGCGACAGGCGAAATGGGCCGGACGCCCCGCATCAACCGCAACGGCGGCCGCGACCACTGGGCCAAGCTCGCTCCCCTGCTCCTTTACGGCGGCGGTATGACAGGCGGCCGCGTCATCGGCCAATCGACCCGCGACGGCGGCGAACCGGCCAGCGATGAATACACTTCCGCCAACCTCGTCTCGACGATCTTGCACACCGCGTTCGACACCGGCAAGCTGCGTCTTCTGCCGGCGTTCGGCTCCATCTCGCGGCTCGCGGAATCGCGCCCGATTCCCATGGCGTGACCTCTTCCGCGTCTCACTGCCCCCCCAGCAGCTGCCCTAACCGATGCTGCAGCAGCTCCTCCGCTTCAGGAGACCACGCGAAGTCGGCGCGGCCGCCCGCGATGCCTCCCTCGGCCGTGAACGTCGCGCTCGGAGCGGCATCCAGCCGTAAATCGCCAAGTTTGCGCTTGCCCGACCAGAGTTCGAAACTCGCGAGGTTGTCGTCGCGCGGCAACGTCCCCGGAGCAATGACCGTCGGGCCATCCGTGACGAGCACGCTCACAGGCGGCATGTCGAGAAGCGTCTTGCCTTTGCGGTCGAGAGCGCGCACGCGGAACTCCGCCCCGGCCGCCATGCCCGGTATGCCGCTGCAAACCAAAAACACGGGACCGACGCGGGTGATGCCTTCCCACGCCGACGGCGCGATCCGCGCGAGCGGCAGCATGCCCCCGGCGCCTTCGAGGTAAAGTCGGGTGGTCGAGATCCGCAGCGATTTCAAAAACTCCACCGGCGTGGCGCAGCGGATCGAACGCATTGCGTAAACCGTTTCGTCGATCGTCCAGCCGATGTCCCAATGTTGCATGCGCGCCCGCGGCCTCATAAACGGCACGACGACCAACGCCTGCCGACCCGCCCGTTGGTTGCTCTCGAGCCGGACGACATGGCGCTCGATCAGCGTTTCGCCCGACACCAGGCTGGCGCTCAGTTCGAGATCCGTGAGCGGAGCTAAACTCGTCGGCGACGTGAGCAGCATCGACGCGAAAATTTCTTTCGCCTGCGACGTGACATAGGCCTGACATGCATACGCATCGTTGCCGAGGCGGACATGGATCGTCGGCTCCGCGATCGTCAAACCGCGCACGAATTCCTCGCGCGTCAAGAGCGGCAGATTGATCTGACCGAGCGAGCGCTCGCGCCAGCGGACCTCAGCCGGCATCGTCTCCGTCGGCGCCGCCAGGCGAAAGAAGACGCGCGTTTGCCCCGTCTGCCCCGGCCGCGACGATTCGGCCTGAACGCGCCGCCCCCCGGGCAGAAACAACACATAATCGCGCAAGTCGGCCGGCGCGACATGCGACACACGCACGTTCGCTTCGACCAACACCGCCTCGGCGTTCCAGGGAATCGGCTGCCGATCGAGCGTCAAGCCCGCCTTCTCGAAGCTAAAGTGCAGCCCTTGCGACGAAGGCGCGGCACGTTGCGCATGAGGCGTCGTCATGGAGACAACCGCTCCAGGGCTTCGTCCAGCCGGCGGTCGAGATCGTCGAC
>JBAXFO010000572.1:0-3852 GCA_037139885.1 Planctomycetota bacterium | reverse complement strand
TTACGCGTCGGGCTTCCAGGGATTTCCGGTAGATCGACTGGGCGCTCCGCTCGCCTCACTGCTCGCAGGATTCGCGCCTCACGACGATTTCACGCCGTTTCGCGGCATCGTTCTGCCGGCGCCGCGATGGGACGAAAGAGTACGCCAACGCCAGGAGCCGTCGCCGATCAGTTCCAGTTCGACTTCGTGAAACGCCGTCACGGCCTCGTGATGGCTGATGCTGATGAACGTCGTGTCGGTCTTGCGAAGTTCGCGGTAGAGATGATCTTCGTTTTTCGGATCGAGCGCACTCGTCGCTTCGTCCAGGAAGGCGAACTTCGGACGAATCAAAAACAGACGCGCGAACGAGAGACGCTGCTGTTCGCCAATCGAGAGAACCTTGCTCCAGTCGGCTTCGGTCAACAAGGAACTGGCGGACTCCACCAGGTGGGGCAGTTGCACGAGCTTGAGCGCCTGCTCAAGCTCTTCGTCGGTCACGGCCATGTCCAGACGCGGGTAAAGAAGTTGGCTGCGGAGATCGCCCTGGATGAGATACGGGCGTTGCGGGAGAAACAGCAACTCGTCGAGGTTCGGACGTCCAATCGTGCCGGTCCCGTGGCCCCACAAGCCGACGATGGCGCGCAGTAAGGAAGTCTTACCGCAGCCGCTGGGACCGGAAATGATGAGATTCGTTCCCTGCGCCAGGCTAAACGACAGATCGTCGATGAGCACGCGACGCCCGTGCGGAACTTGCAGCATCACATTCTCAAGCTTCAGTTCCTTGCTAACCTGGTATTGAATCGATTCCGTCGCGGACGATTCGGAAGGCGCGACAACGGCCTTCTTGAACGAATCGAGCCGATCGATGCCGGCGGCGAATTTGCTGAGGCTGTCGAAATTGTCGATCACCAGATTGAGCGCCACCAGGCAGGCCGAAAACGCTCCCCCCGCCACCGTGACCGAGCCGACTTCCAACTTTCCGGCCAGGACCGCTGGCGCCAGCACCACGTAAGGCAGTAGATACGAAGCATAACTATTTGCGTATTGAAACATACTCAAGAAAAGCTGCCAGCCGATGAGTTTGTTGTAGTTGACGAACGCGCGGCCGAAACGTTGCTGGACAAGTTCCTTCTCGCGATCTTCGCCGCCGTAGAACGCGATCGATTCGGCGTTCTCGCGGACGCGGATCAGGCTGAAGCGAAAGTCGGCCTCGCGTTTGAGCTGTAGGTAATTAAGGACGGTCAAGCCTTTACCGAAGACCACGATCGTGACGATCGTTCCCATGAAGGCATAGCCGATGAGGAAGGCAACCAGAATTTTCGACAGGGACCACAGCACGGCGCTGAATGCGATCAGTTGCAAGAGACCGTTAAGGGCGATCAGCAGGAACGACAGCGCTTTTTGCGTGAACGTATTGATGTCATCGGCGATGCGCTGGTCGGGATTGTCGATGGTCGGATGCGCGGTCAGATGATAATACGCGCGGTTATCGAAGTAATCGCCCAGCAGTTTCGTCGTCAACCAGCGTCGCCAGTAAATCGACAGCTTGTCGCGAACGAAATAGTAAAAGGCGTTGAGCGGCACCATGAAAACGAGCAGGGTGAGAACGAACCACAGGTTGGTCCAAAAACGGTCCGCGTCTTGTGTCGCCAGCGACGAGGTGAATTCGCCGAGTTCTTGATTGAAGAGAACGCTAAATTTCGTGTACGCCAGAAGCAGCACAACCAGCAATCCCGATAAGCCGATCGCCGTCCACTTCTGATCCGAGACCTAGTAGGGGACAGTGAGGGAAAGGAACTGATTCCAAGATTTGCGATTAAGTCGCGTCATATGCACACTCGCTCAGGAACTTGGCGCAGGGCTGCGAAATCACGCTGCGGAAGGAGGGGCGAAACCTAGCATTGGCGAGGCGACATTTTTCAGATGTGCGTGGATCGATGTCGCGTTCACAGCGCTCGGCAGAAGCAATTGAGCATATCGTGTGCCATTTTCGGACAACCCGAACCTGTCGCGGAATGGACGACTTGGAGCAATGCGCCGCTCGATTTTCAGGCAATCCTCCGCACACGGAAGGGAGGCCGATTGCCGAAGCGGGCCGCGCCGCCGGCCTTCAATTTTCGGACAGGGACGGCGCAAGTTCGCAAAATGACTGAAAACGCACAGGTTCCTCAGAGGCGATTCCATGTCCACGCCGATTCACATTCACGCCATCCTTTCGCTCCCCTTTGAGGAGAACACCTATGTGCTCTGGCGTGACGGACAGAGCGAGGCGATCGTCGTCGATCCGGGTCTCGAACCTGAATTGATCCTCGCGTTTTTGGAAGAGAAGAAATTGACCCCGGCCGTGCTCCTGTGCACCCATGGCCATGCGGACCATATCGGCGGCAATTCGCTGCTCAAGCAAACCTTCCCCCAGGCGCCGATCGTCATCGGCGAGAACGAGAAGCATCTGCTCATCGATCCCAACGCCAATCTCAGCGCTCCGTTCGGCATGCCGATCGTGAGTCCGCCGGCGGATCAGACGGTGCGTGCCGGGGAGTTCGTTTCGTTCGCGGGCATTGAAATGAACGTCCGCGAAATCCCCGGCCATTCGCCCGGACACGTGGTCTACCTCATCGACGGCGCTCCGCAATGGGTTCTCGGCGGCGATGTTCTTTTCCAGGGGAGCATCGGCCGCACCGACTTTCCCGGCGGCAGTTTCAAGCTTCTGCAAACGGGCATC
Organism: Planctomycetota bacterium; assembly: GCA_037139885.1. Taxonomy (GTDB): domain Bacteria; phylum Planctomycetota; class Planctomycetia; order Gemmatales; family Gemmataceae; genus JAIEPT01. Next base: position 1,151 of record JBAXFO010000572.1, on the reverse strand, counting down.
CACCGCGACCTGTTCACTTTGCCTGACGACACCATCGTCTTCCCCGGCCATGGCGATCCGACGACTGTCGGCGTCGAGAAGCGGACGAATCCTTACGTCAAATTATCATGATCGTTCGGCCGAGTTTCGCGCTTTTGGGCAAGCTGCGCGGCCGCCCCGTTAGAGGCGAGTTGGCCGCTCGCCTCACAGCGAATCGTTTATGACGTTCGTAACGTGGGCAAGGTGGGCGATCATGACACGAATTCCGACTTTTCTAAGGATTTGGCGTTTGCCGGAAACGATATTATGATGAAGGAACCCGGAGGAAGGGTTCCATGACTTCTTCAAGGACTCGAGCCATGCGTCGCCTACTCCTTCTGGGTCTATTGCTCCTGGCAGGATGCCAAAACATTGCCGGTCCGTTTCGCCGCAGCACGGCGGATCGTCCCGACAATCCGAACTACTCGATCGCGGAGCAGGAACGTCGGGGACGCGCGGGCTGGGCCTTGCCGGATGAATCGTTTTTGGGCGGCCCACGTTCGGGCAGCGCTCATTCCATTATGGGCAATGGGGTCACCAACGGCGCCAACAACGGCCGTTAAGAGCCTCGCCGCCGCGCCTCTCGATGCTTTCCCGCTTCGCTTTTCGCGAGGTGCGCGATGGCTCGTCTGCTGGGCGTGTTGGCGTTGGTGGTCGTGATCGCCGTCGGATGTCGGGTTCCTCCCGATCGGGAAGACCTCAAACTCTTCGACGAAAAGAAGACGCGGTTCGCATACGCCGACCTTTATTTGCGGGCCCGCTCGCAAGCCAATCTCGCTCTCGAAGCGTTCTACGCCGATTCCTGGCCCGACCTCGATGAGGCCGCCAAGGGACTCGAACAGACCGCTCGCTTTCTCCCCAAAGCCACCGACACTCCGACCGACGCCCGACCGGCCGAGCAACTGCAAGCCGACGCCTTGCGTCTGGGCGAGGCGGCCCGGGCCAAGGACGTGCGCGTCGCCAATGAGGTGCTGCAGCGGATTCAATTCAACATTCGCACCCTGCGGCCCAAAGACGTCGCCCCGAAAGAGTGACCGCGGTTTCACCTACGCCCAAGCACGGAGGCCAAAATGCGCCCGGCTCGAATCCTCATGTGCCCCCCCGATTTTTACGGCATCGAATACGAAATCAAC
>JBAXFO010000571.1:0-3857 GCA_037139885.1 Planctomycetota bacterium | reverse complement strand
GGGAGCCACGATTCTAGGGGCTTTTTACCCACTACAGGACGCGAAGAACCAAAATGAGAAATGGTGGTTCGCGAATTTCGTTCGCGAGGCTGCGCGAGACTATCGGTTCGATTTTGAGTCTGAATTATCGGCGCGTGCCCCGCTTGCGTGGGCCTGAAAGGCGGTCTGAGAGCTTTTTTTCTTTAGGGCCAAATCTGGCGATGTGGTTATTTGCGCGACCGTCAATTGGGCAATTGCGTTTCCTTCTTCAAGGACAAGATGAAAAGGTCCGTGGTTAGCAATTTCAAGCGCTATCGAACCCGACCAGCCCGCATGAATAGTGGGCGCCGTGAAGTGAACGATAATCCCGGTGCGAGCTTTTGTGCTTTTGGCGTTGACAAAGCAAATCAGGCTAGGGTTCTTGACCGGGGTGCCAATGACCTCTCTAGTCATCCAGAGAACAAACCCTCCAGGCTTTACGATGACCTGAGATCCTCGCAAGCACACTAGCTGCGACTTCCTTAGGTCAGAATCGGAGGATTCTTTTGGCGGATCGACGAGGTACTTGCCGCTGAAATTCTCATATTTGAATGAACCAATCGACAGTTCCGGGCCTTTTCCGCCGCTAATTGCGGCGTCTTGCGCAAAACGACTCACGTCCCAAATCTTCGCCTCTGATACTGGCCCCAAATGGAGATCAATGGAGGTCTCATCATAACCAGATTCCAGTTCTTCGGGGCGTGGGTCAACGATAAGGTGCGAGCATTCGATCGCCCATTTGATATCGCGGTTAGACAAATACATTTAAGTAAATCTCTCTTAAACCTTCAAGGCGATCAGCCTCGACGATGGCATCGCGACGACATCTCCAGATGGCAAAGAAATGGTGGCCTCGTCGCCATCGTACTGAAGAACTTGGGCCGCGACATATGCGTCCGCCTCTTCGCCTTCTGGTGGCACATCGTCCCCAATCGACCTGTCGTCATCATCCAAAATGTAATCCCGATGACTGACGCCCTTAAAATTCTCAATTCGAAACACTCGTTCGCTGGAAAAGCCACTACGGCTAACCTTGCATTGAACTTTGACCCATTTGGTCGGAGCCGAAAATCGCCTATTCGATTTTTCCTTAATCATCATATTGTACTCTCCATCTACCGTCCGTGCTAAAGCGACTCGCCAAGACCGTACCGGATGTTCATCGGAAACTCAAAGCAAAACCTGGACCGTCCTGGATCTTCATCTTAAACTGAACATGCGATCAGTTTCAACCGCAGTCATTTCCTTTTGAAGTACCTTTTCGTCGCCTTGATGGCCAGTACTTGACAAATTGGCGAATCTTTTTTGGCCGCCGCCGATCGCGAGAGGCTTGGACGTTACGTGATTTTTTTCGCTGACCGCCCTTCAGCCCGCCGAACCGCCCCAAACGGGCGGGAAATTGATTTTGAACCGAGACGCTGAGCCCCGGCTCGATTGATTTGTCGGAAGCGACGCCCTACAGTGAAGATGACGTGAAGCATCATTTCCTGTCCGGAGTTTCATGGTGCAGAAAAAAGGCAAAGAGCGAAAGCCCCGTTTCATTCTGTCGGGGCCGCCGGTTTTCCTGGTCGCTCTCCTGGGGATTTCGGTTCTCTCCTGGTTCTTCAATCGCGAGGCTTCCGGCAGCGCCTCGCTCTCGTATGGCGAGTTGATGCAGATCTTGCAGATCGACGATCCCTCGGTCAAATTTCAAAACGTCCGCGTCAGCCCCACGGAAGTTCGCGGCGACATCGCCACATCCGATCGCCTCTCCGAATCGACCCCGGGCACGCTCAAGCCGAACGAAACCCGCCCCTTTCGCACGCGCACGGGCCTCGCAAAAGACGCCAAGCTGCAGGAACTGCTGCTCAAACGCGCGGGCAGCGATTTCGTGCGCGACGATGAAGAATCAGTCGTGCGGGCCGTCTATTCGCTCTTCTCGGTCACTTTGATGATTCTCATCACCGTGGCGTTCGGCTTTCTCATCATGCGCTGGATGTCCGGGGGCAATTCGCCGTTCAGCTTCGGCCGCAGCAAGCACAAGCTTTACGAAGACACCGAAAACAAAACGACGTTCGAGGATGTGGCCGGCATCGAGGAAGCCGTGGCGGAGCTGCGCGAAATCGTCGACTTCCTCAAAACGCCCGAGAAATATCAGGCCCTGGGCGGCCGCATTCCCAAGGGCGTGCTGCTCGTCGGGCCGCCGGGAACGGGCAAGACGCTCCTCGCCAAGGCGGTGGCCGGCGAAGCGGATGTCCCCTTCTTTAGCATGTCGGGTTCGGATTTCGTCGAGATGTTTGTCGGCGTCGGCGCCAGCCGTGTGCGCGATCTCTTCGGTCAGGCCGAGAGCCGGGCGCCCTGCATCGTGTTCATCGACGAACTCGACGCCCTCGGCAAGACACGTGGTCACGGAGCCGTCGGCGGTCACGACGAACGCGAGCAAACCCTCAACCAACTCCTCGTCGAAATGGACGGCTTCGGCTCGAATCGCGGCGTCATCATCATGGCGGCCACCAACCGCCCCGAAACGCTCGATCCCGCCCTGCTTCGTCCGGGCCGGTTCGATCGGACCGTCGTGGTCGATCGCCCCGACATCAATGGCCGCGAGGCGATCTTGAAGGTGCATGCCCGGATCGTCAAGCTTGGCAAAGATGTCGACCTGCGGCATGTCGCCAGCTTGACCCCCGGTTCCGCCGGCGCCGATCTCGCGAATCTCGTCAACGAAGCCGCCCTCCTCGCCGCCCGCAACGGCAAGGAAGAAGTGACCATGGCCGACATGAACGAGGCCATCGAACGCAGCGCCATGGGACTCGAGCGTAAGAGCCGGATCATGCTGCCCGACGAGAAAAAACGCGTCGCCTTCCACGAAGGGGGCCATGCTCTGGTCGCGTGTTCGTTGCCCAATTCCGATCCGGTTCACAAGGTGACGATCATCCCCCGCGGCGTCGGCGCTCTGGGCTACATGGTCCAGCGACCCGACGACGATCGCCACATGAAAACCAAGAGCGAACTCGAATCGTCCATTCGCGTCTGCCTCGGCGGCACGCTGGCCGAAGAGATCGTGTACGGCGACATCGCCAACGGCGCCACCAGCGATCTTAATCGCGCGAACCACATCGCCCGCGTCATGATCACCAAGTTCGGCATGAGCCGGCTGGGCCGCATTTTTCACAGCGAAGGGGAAGAGAACCCGTTCCTTCCCGGCTCCGGCTTCGTCGGCAGCCGCAATTACAGCGAAGAGACGGCCCGCGAAATCGACCTGGAGGTCCGCCGTCTCGTCGACGACGGCGTTCGCGACGTGCTCGAGCTCTTAGGCAACCGCCGCCTCGCTCTCGACGCCCTCGCGGAACGCCTCTTCGAAAAGGAAACCATCGAAGGCGAAGAAGTGAGGGCGATCATCGAAGCCCACTGCCCCGGCCCCAAACTCGCGCCCGGCACGCAACCAATCGGCTTCGCCCACAAACCCGTCCCCGAGGAAGAAGCGAAACCGCAAGTCCGCAAAGACAGCAAATCGCAGTAAGGCTCGCAAAGGGGCGATACGTCAGGACCCTTTTTTAAGAGTCCTGACGCGAATGGCGCTGCGCCCCCTTTGAATTACCTAATCCATTTGAACCACAGAGACACAGAGAGCACAGAGAGGCGTTGTTGAACGACGATGTTTCGAGCAGAAAACGATGCGGAAATCGCCAATTGTCTCAGTAAACTCTCTGTGCTCTCTGCGTCTCTGTGGTTCAAATCGCATTGGAAAATCGAACGCCATGCGGCCAACGCCAATTTCGACTCGACGTCGGGCCCACGATGATTCCCTAATCCATTTGAACCACAGAGACACAGAGAGCACAGAGAGGCGTTGTTGAACG
>JBAXFO010000570.1:0-3859 GCA_037139885.1 Planctomycetota bacterium | reverse complement strand
TTTCCAGACCGGCGATGATGCGTTCGACGCCGCCGCGCAACAGCGGCTCAGCATCTTGACCATGCTTCAGTCCGGCGTCGACCCACAGTGAAAAGCCGTCGTCTTGCAGCGTTTGCACAAGGGACAGGGCGGGAGGGAGACCGGCGATCGCGTCGAGATCGGCGAGATAAAGGACGCTCAAACCGAAGCGTTCGCGAAACGAGCGCGCGACCGCGAGCGGCTCGGACACGGGCGCGAGCGGACGATATTCATGGCGCCGGCCGGCGATGCCGCGAACGACATGGCCGGCCATGAGATCGAGAACGGGCAGGACGCCGCCAGGGTGTGAGCGCCGGCATCCGGTCATACGACCATGATCGCGATGAATCCGGCCAGGGCGACGCACGGCACGATCCAGCGCAGAGCCGACTCCGTTTCGCGGGCGGGGGCGACATCATCCTGGTAGCGATCTTCATCGCCGGGCAGCCAGGGCGTTTCGGTCTGCTGCATGGAAGAATCGACCCACGGATGAACCGTTCGCGGGGGCGTTTCGGGCATGGGGGCGGCGAGCGGGCTGGTCAGCGGCTTGGAAAGAGCGGCCGCCATCGGCTTGGCGACGGGCTTCGCAACGGGCCGGGCGACGCTGGCGCGTGGTTTCTCCGCCGGTGCGTCGCCGAACATGGCCGCGAAATCGGGCTCGCCGCTGGGCATCGTGTTCGACGGCGGCGGCGTATCGAACGCTTGCTGCGTCATGGCGGCGACTTCCGCGCGCGTGAGGGTCGGCGTCGACCCCACGTCGGGACGCGGTTTGGCTTGCGGAGCCGGCGACCCAGGTTTGGGGATGGTGACGACGCTTTGACAATCGGGGCAGCGCAAGCGCCGGCCGGCGAAATCTTCCTTCGCGGACATCTTTTTGCCGCACGCACATTGGAACGGAATCGGCATGACACGTCTCTCTTTTGCAATCGCGTTTTTCAGGCAGCCAACCTGCTGGGGAGGCTTCTGGGCCGATACGCGTGGTTTTCGTATGATTGATCATAGTTCATCGGATCGGTTCCGGCCAAGAAGGATTTCGTATGCGTCACGTGATTTCGGCCCTGGTGCAAAACCAACCGGGCGTTCTCGCCCACGTCTCCGGCATGCTCGCCTCGCGCGGCTACAACATCGATAGCCTGGCCGTCGGCGAGACCGAAGATCCCAATCTCTCGCGTATGATTTTCGTCGTTCACGGGGACGACAATGTCCTCGAACAGGCGCGCAAGCAGATCGGCAAGATCGTCACGGTCGTCCGCGTCGACGATATCAGCAGCCAAAATCACGTCGAACGCGACCTCATGCTCGTCAAAATCAACGTCCCCGCCGAGAAGCGGATCGAAATCTCGCTGCTCGTCGAAACCTTCCGGGGCCGCGTCATCGACGTCACCCCCGACACGATGATGATCGAAATCTCCGGCACCGAAGATAAGATCGAAGCGTTCATCACGCTCATGCGTCCGTACGGCATTATCGAACTGGCCCGCACGGGCCGCATCGCCCTCGTGCGCGGCACAAACAAAGGAGCGGGCGAATAACCATGCTTGACCTGCACACCAGCCGCCCCCTGCGTCCCGATGTCGCCGCGGTGCTCGAAAAAATCAAGCCGGGCGACCGCATCAAGATCAAGACGATCGTGCGCGTCGGCATGAAGTCGTGGCCGATCGAAATCTCGGGCGTCTTCCGGCATGTCGATTCCCTCGCCACCGGGCTGGCGACCGACCGCCTGCCCGAAGACGACATCATCGTGCCGATCGTGCATTTCACGAAGGATAACAAGGAAATGTCGACGGTCGCTCTCGACGAACACACCCGCCTCGAAATCGGCTGATTCGGTGAGCCACGGACGCGACCGCGGCATCGCGGTCCGTCGGTGGCGTTCTCCAACGCACATCTCGGCTCATTCACAAATTCGGCGACATTTCCGCATGGTTCATTGGGGCAAACGGGGCAATTTGCTTCGGTCAGCGACATTGCCGATTGCGCATGTCAGGCAAAGATCGACCGGTTGACAGGGTGGTGCGGATTCCCCTTTGAGACGGGGGAACCGACCCTCCGACGACTTCCGGCGAAGGTCAAGATGCTCCGCCAAGGCGACGAACTTACTCAGGCATGGCGACACGCCGCGCTGTGGCAAGGTTCGCCTCCCCGATTCCAAAGGATGACTATGGCAGCTCAGTCTCCGAGCCCCAATGTCGGCTTCCTCGCGATCCTCTCCGAAGCGACCGGCACCGTTGGCGGCCTCCTGGTCACCAATGCCTGGGGACGACCGCTCGAGTTTCGGCTCACCAGCGCCGTGCAGCCCAATCGCGTGCAGACGATCCTTTACGGCCCCGCCCTCCCCGGCTTTCTCGCCGGCGAGCTCATCGGCAAGACTCTGCTGGATAAATCGACCACGCCGATGAAATGGATTGTGACGGATGCGGCCCACGCCCTTGAGTTGCGGCCGTTGATCTCGATGCCGGTCGCGTTGTTCTCCGCCACGCCCGTGAGCGGAGCGATCGCGATCGAAAAGAACCTCCACATTCATCAACGCCATCCCGAGGACGCGGGAATCATTTCCGGTCTCCTGGCGGAATCGGTGTCGCTCGATCTTGCCGAACCGTTTCAACGGATTCGCGAAGCGGTCGTCGAGGCGAGGAAACTCGGGCCGTCGATGCGGGCGGCGTAAGTTTTTGATTGACAGCGCCGAGCGAAAACGGGAATGTTGAGGGAGTCGCCCCACGACTCCCTGCCGAGATGGATTCCATGCGTTCGCTCGCCCTTGCCTTCCTCTTCACCGCCTCCGCCATCACCTGGGCTCAAGATCCGCCCGTCCTCTTCCAGGACAATTTCGAGAAGGGCTCGGAGCGCTGGCAGCCGACCGACGCGATGGCCTGGAAGGTCGAAACGATCGATGGCACAAGCGTTTTCCATCAGCACAAACAAAGCGATTTCAAACCCCCTTTTCGCAGCCCCCTCAACTTCGCCCTCGTGAAAGACCTGCTCGTCGCCGATTTCGTTCTCGAAGCGAAGGTGAAGAGCACCGCGAAAGACGGCGATCATCGCGACATGTGCTTCTTCTGGGGCTATCAAGATCCCGCTCATTACTACTACGTTCACATCTCGAAGAAGTCGGACGATCGCGCGGGTCAGGCGTTCATTGTGAACGGCAAGGATCGAGTCAAGATTTCAACGACCTTCGCCAAGGGGACGCCGTGGGACGACAAATGGCATAACGTCAAAGTCGTTCGCAATGCGAAAGAAGGCGACATCGCCGTGTATTGGGACGACATGAAGACGCCGATCATCACCGCCAAGGACACAACGTTCGCGTGGGGCCAAATCGGCGTCGGCACGTTCGACGATACGGGGATGTTCGACGACGTCAAAATCTCGGGCGTCGTCCACAAAAAGTGACGCGATCGGCATGAGCTTTGCCCTTTAGTTGAGCAAAGGGGACAAGCCATGCCAAGCGCCGTTTTGATTCCACTCGACAACTCCGCTCGCGTCGTGCATCTGCCGAGCACGAGCGAAATCCATCCGCATGTCGAGCGCATTGCGTCGCTCATGGACGATTGCGTACAAATCCCCGGCACGAATATTCGCATCGGCCTCGATGGCCTGATTGGGTTGATTCCCGTCGCCGGCGATATCGCCACCATCTTCATCGGCGGCTTTCTTCTCAAAGAAGCGGAACGCCTGGGCGCATCGCGGTGGACGAAAACGAAGATGTACGGCAACTATGCCCTCGATCTCGCGATCGGCGTCATTCCCTTCGTCGGCGACTGGTTCGATTTCGCTTTCAAGGCGCACCGCCGCAACATCCGCCTTCTGCAAGAACACCTCGACCGCAAAGCACGGCATT
>JBAXFO010000569.1:0-3867 GCA_037139885.1 Planctomycetota bacterium | reverse complement strand
CGTGAGCAGCGCCGGCAGGGCGGCCAGCATCATCAGAAACCGCCAGCCGTTGTTTTGCAGCAAACGCGTGACGACTTCTTCGGAAAGTCCCGCGCCCAGCAAGACGCCGCGCGTTTCGTGAATGAAGCTGCCGAGCCCCAGGCCGATGAAGGCGATGAGCATGTAGCCGACATTCCCGGCCGCCCCCATGAGCCCGGCCAAAAACGCCCGCGAACGATCGGGCCAAATCTCGTTGATGAGAGCCACGCCCAGCGACCATTCGCCCCCCATGCCCAGCGATGCGACGAAGCGGAGCGCCCCGACTTGCCAGGCCGAGGTCGCGAAGCCGCACAGACCCGAAACCAGGGCATAGGTAAGAACCGAGAGCATCATGGACCGCACGCGTCCGAAGCGATCGCCCAGCCAACCGAAGAGCACGCCCCCGGTGGCCGCCCCCACGAGGAAGAGGGCCGTGATCACCCCTAACCACGCGGAGATCTGGTGGCTCGTGGGTTCGGTTCCGTACTCGGCCGTCAACAGTTCCGTCAAAGCGGGCCGGGCGACGAGGGGGAAGAGCCCCATTTCCAGGCCATCGAACAGCCAGCCGAGCAAGGCCGCCGTGAGAGCCATCCATTTGCCGAACGAGGAGAGTTTGGAAGTTGTCATGGGGATCATGATATGTACGGACAACTGCGGCACGCAGAAGCGCGCAATTGCGCGCAAGTCGCTCTCGATCTCTCGTTCATCAAATGTCGGGGCCGCGAAGAACAGTCGGCCCCCTCCAATCAACCCGCCAAGGTAACAAGGAAGACGAGCCATGCGAGCTGCAATGTTGAAACTGATGACCGTAGTCCTGATCGCGGCTGTGGCGCCGATGGCCCAGGCCTTCGATCAAAACCAGGCCCGTCTGGTCGACTCCTGGTATGTCCGCTACCTCGGCCGCCATGGCGAACCCGCCGGCATCGCCGATCATTCCGAGAAGCTCTGTGTCGGCGTCCCGGCCGATGTCGTCGAAGCCGGGATTCTTGTCAGCGACGAATACTACCACCGCAACGGCTGTAACGACGCCTTTTTCATCGCGGCCATGTACCGCGACGTGGCGGGCGTCAACGCCTCGCCCCAACAAGTGAACCGCGGCGTCCACATGCTCCATCAATTCGGCGACCGCCAAATGTTCGTCGTCGAATTCTTGCGAACCGTCCGCGGTTCGAATGTCGCCCCCGCCGCGGTGCAAGCATACCGTCCGTCGTTCCTGGCTTACACGCCGAATGTCGTCCCCGCGCCGATCTACCGCCAGGGTTACCCCGGCTACGCCGCGCACGGCGGCTACTCGGTCGGCTACCGTCAAGCTCCGCTGCCCTTCGGCATCCGCTAAACCTCCAATCTCCCCAGGGCGACCGCCAAGCCCTGGGGAGCCACGAACCGCCAACGATTCACCAAACGTCTTCGCCTCTTGCCGTCAGCATCCTGCCGCTCGACACTCGATCGATGGTTTCCTGAACCCGGGGGGGTTCGTTCCAGTCGAGTGAAGGGCCCAGGATGCTGATCGCAGGAGGCGGGGGCGTTTGCGTTTTCAGGCGACATTCCCCTACGCGCATCGCGGGCGTTCTCATTAAATAAAAGCATGTTGCAAGTCCTTCGCGCGATCGGCGAATCTTCGGAGGTCGCGATGCAACCGGTGCAACGGATTTAAGTCGCGGTTTCCAAAACTTGGAGAACGATCATGATCGGCTTGGGTTCCATGGAAATGGTCGTGCTGTAGGCCCTGTTCACGGGCGGCGGCACCTCGACATCGTCTCGACGTTGCCCGCCGGTTCCGGAACAAACTTTCATGATCTTACCCACGTTCTTCTTCGGCGCCATGCGGTGGCAAGCCGCTCCCCCGCCGCCGCCCGCGAAGAAATGAACCCGCCGTTCGCGTCGTCGACCCTACAATAACTTCATTGAGGGCTGACGATGGCGAAACGTGTCGTGTTGGCGATGTCGGGCGGGGTCGATAGTTCCGTGGCCGCGTGGCTGCTCAAAGAGCAAGGCTACGAGGTCATCGGCCTCTTCATGCGCACCGGCGTCCATGCTCCGGAAACCGACGACGAATGCGCTACCCACAAGAAAGGCTGTTGCTCGGCGGTTGACGCCGGCGACGCCCGCCGCGTGGCCGATCGACTCGACATTCCGTTTTACGCGCTCGATTTCGAGACGGATTTCGGCCGCATCATGGACTATTTCGCCGACGAATACAGCCGGGGCCGTACGCCGAATCCCTGCGTCGTTTGCAACAACTGGCTGAAGTTCGGCAAGCTCTGGTCGTACGGAAAACAACTCGACGCCGACTTCATCGCGACCGGGCACTATGTCCGCATCACGCGCGAGGCCGACGAGTTCCAGCTCCGCCGCGGCGCCGACGGCAACAAGGATCAATCGTACGTGCTTTTCGGGCTGCGCCGTTCGCTCCTTTCGCACCTTCTCTTCCCCATCGGCGACATGCCCAAGGACGAGGTCCGGGCGATCGCACGGCAAGCGGGCCTGGGCGTGGCCGAGAAGCCCGATAGCGTCGAAATCTGTTTCGTGCCCGACAACGACCACTTCAATTTCATTAAGAAGCATCGCCCCGAACTCGCCTCGGCGGGCCTCATCCGCGACCGCGCGGGGACCATTCTCGCGGAACACGACGGCATCGAGCGCTTCACCGTCGGCCAGCGCAAGGGCCTCGGTTTCGGCGGCGGCCAACGGCGCTATGTTCTCGAAATCGTGCCCGATTCGCGCGAAGTGATCGTGGGCGACAAGGACGACTTGCTCTCTCCGGGGCTCCTCGCGTCGCGCCCGAATTGGTTGATCGAACCGCCCGCGGCCATGCGCTGCCTGGCGAAGATTCGCTATCGGGCGGATCCCGCGCCGGCTCTGGTGACGCCGCTCGAGGATGGCGCGGTTCGGGTCGATTTCGATGTGCCGCAAAGCGCGATCACGCCGGGTCAAGCCGTTGTGTTCTACGACGGCGACCGCGTGCTGGGCGGGGCCTGGATCGATGCGCGAGTTGAGCGCTGAGCCCCTCGCCCGAAGCTGCCGAACCTATTTTCCCGAAATTTCTTCGATGGCGTCCCCGACACGGATGGTCCCACCGACGACAACTTCCGCGCCGATGCCGCAGTGTTTGGCGAGGTATTGGAAGATTTCGGCACGGCCGGACACTTTGACGATTTGGGAACAGGGGGGCCAGGCTTTGCGGCCGCGCAGAATGACCTGCTTGCCGACGCGGAACTCGCGGCCGATCAAGGCGCTCAAATCGACGCCCTGTGTGACCAGGTTGCGCCGCAGTTCTTCGGGATCGAGTCGGATGCCCTGTGCGGCGGCCAGACGATGGAAGGGCTCGCTTTCAATGAGCGTCACGTTAGCGTCCCAGTCGTCGTCGCCGGAATAAAATCCGTTCCCCTTCGCATAGCGATCGTCCGCGAGTCCGACGTTCGCGATCGCTTCGATGGCTTCATGACGAACGAGCGGCTGCTGAGAGCCGGGCGCGGTGAAAATGGAGACGAGCATCGGGGCAGCCTCGGGATTCAACGGATTCCTCCACGAAAGCCATCGTACGACGAAAATTCCCCGAGGTCGCGATCAAGGCGCTCCATTTGCTCAAATTCGCTCGACTCGCGATTCCCACGTAATCGTGGCGTTCAATGCGCAAGAGAGCACATTGCGGGCGTTCCTTCTATGCAGTCGTTGACATCCGCGTGATAATGACAGACAATTCATATTCACTTTCAAGGATGAATCGCGCTGCATGAGTATTAGTGGACGTCGTGGCAGTCCCACCTGCTTGGACGGCTTGCGCGGGTCCAATCGTTTTTCAGGGGTAAATGATTATGATGTACAAAACTTTCGCGGCTTGGGCCGCCC
>JBAXFO010000568.1:0-3879 GCA_037139885.1 Planctomycetota bacterium | reverse complement strand
AACGCGTCATCGCCTGGGATGGCAAATCGTGGAACGGTTGAACTCGCAAGCTCGGACGCCGCGCTGGAAGTGGTATGTTTGCGGACTGCTGCTTCTGGCGACCATGCTTCTTTACATGGACCGCCAGACGCTCGCGCAAACCAGCGAAGACCTCTCCCGCCGCCTCGGAATCAACAACGCCCAGTATGGCCGGCTCGAATTCGGATTCGGCATGGCCTTTGCGCTGGGCGCCCTCGGCTTCGGCGTCCTCGTCGATCGCGTACCGGTCCGCTGGCTCTATCCCGGCGTCATCGTCGGCTGGTCTCTCGCCGGCTGCGCCACCGCCTTCGCTCCGGCCATTGGCGAACGGATTCTCGCCCTCTTCGCCGATACCTCGTTGCCGCCATCGCCCTTCTGGCAAACGTTCGTCAAACTGAATTCCCAACAAATCGCCGAGACGCCGGCGTTCCAATGGCGCATGATCGGCGACTTTCTCGGCTTGCTTTTGTGTCGGGTCGTCCTCGGACTTTTCGAGGCCGGACACTGGCCCTGCGCCCTGGTGACGACTCAGCGGATCCTGAGCCGCTCCGAGTTGCCGCTGGGCAACAGCATCCTGCAGAGCGGCGCATCCCTTGGGGCCATCGTCACGCCTTTCGTGGTCCTTGCGTGCCGTACCGACATCGGAGACAACTGGCGCTATCCGTTCTTGATCATCGGCCTCGTCGGCCTCTTCTGGGCCGGCCCTTGGTTGTGGCTGATCAAGCACGACGACCTGCCCCTCGAAGCAAAACGCCCCGAGCACTCGACAGCGACGCCCCTTCCCGCAGGCGGCTTCTACCGAAAATTCTTCGTCTGCCTCGTCGTCGTCATTGCGATTAATTTGACCTGGCAGTTCTATCGAACGTGGAACGTCAAATTCCTACGCACCGATCGCGGCTATGGGCAAGAGTTTACGCAGTTTTTTTCCGCCGGCTTTTATCTCGCCTCGGATGTCGGCTGCCTTGGCGTTGGTTTTCTCGTCCGCCGACTCACCGCGCGGCGATGGGAAGTGCACGACGCTCGCGTCATTTCGTTCGCCGTCAGCGCCGCGCTCGCCTCATTGGGGTTCTTCGTCGCCGTGCTGCCGTCGGGCCCGCTCATGCTCGCGCTCATGCTGTGCGTGGCGGCGGGCTCGCTCGGGTGTTTTCCGACCTACTATGCCCTTACGCAAGATTTGTCGCGAGCCCACCAGGGCAAGATCACCGGCATCCTCAACTGTCTCACCTGGATCGCCTCGGCGCTCATGCAAGAATGGGTCGGCGATTACATCGAACGAACCGGCCAGTTCGCCCTGGCGATTCAACTCGCCTCCGCGGCGCCGCTGCTCGCCTTCGCCGTGCTGTTTTTCGGCTGGCCGAGATCGAAGTCCAACGCCGCCGCCCCCTCGGCGTCATGATTCCTCCGCTTGCCCGTTCTGGCTGCGCCCCTCCAACGCGGCGCTGACGATTTGCCGAAACGCCACGGAGTGCGACAGCTCGACCGCCCCGCTGCGCCGCACCACGTAAATCGATTCCTCGCCAAACCAGCGCTCCATCGAACGAACGTGCAGCTTTTGCCACGCCGAGTGCGTCGGACTCAGCGGAATCAGGGCGATTCCCAACCCCAGTTCCACGTAGCGAATCAAGAGCGCGCCGTTGGTCGTGTCCAGCGCGACCGTCCGCTTCTCCAGCAACCCGTACGCCTCCAAAACCCGATCGATGCGAATGCGCGCCAGCGATCCCTCGGCCACGAGCACCAGGGGATAGCGGACGATGTCGCGCAGCGTCACCTTCGCCCGGCTCGCCAACTCGTGGTCCTTCGGACAGACCAGCGCGAACGGATACGAAAAAAGCCGCTCGTACTGCATCCGCGGATGCGCGATCTGCTCGTCGGGCTGGCCCAGAATCGCGAGGTCCGCTTCGCCCCGCTCGATCATTGCGATCCCCTCGATCGAGGGCCGATCCATCAATGTCAGCTGCACCTGGGGAAACCGCCGCGCAAACTCGCGCACGGGACCATTCAGCTCCTCCGTCAGCAGTCGCGATGTCGTCGTGACGACGAGGCGCCGCACCAGCTGATTGCGCCGATCCAGAAACGCGTTCTTGACGCTGCCGAAGCCGGCGATCACCGGCGAGACGATGTCGAGCAGCGCCAGGCCATCGCCGGTCAACTCCGCCTTGCGCCCCTGCCGCACCACGAGGCTCGCGTCGAGTTCGCGCTCCAGCGATCGAATCTGCTGCCAGATCGCGGGTCGCGACACATGCAGCGCCCGCGCCGCGCCTGCGAAACTGCCGAACCGGGCGACTTCGCAAAAGCTGCGCAATTGCTGGAAACGCATTTCCTTGAAGTAATGCCTTGGCTCTTCGCCCGCCGCCGCCTTCGGCAGCTGGCCCGACGATTCCGGGTCTTTTCGCGAACGCTTCATCGCACTCCTCTTGTCACGACCAACCATTGCTTCGTAACGCCCGAGCCAATCGTCAACTCACCGTTAACTAATCCTACAACAGTTAACCCCACATGCCTTAGAGTAGCAAAATTTGAGAGTCGATTGCAAGGACATTGCGTGAAAAGAGCATCAGCGCTTCCCTAATAACACGTGGAAACGGGAGCGATTCGGCCGTCGCCCAGCGGTCGGGTCGCCGCCCTCCTTTCGCAAACGACGGCAAAGCGTCCACTCTCTCCGAAAGGGGCCGATCTGGTCATTCCAAACCTGTGGCCAAACGCCCCGCCCGGAGATTTAAGAAGCGCCATTCTCGTCCGGCGACTTGCCGAGGACTCGCAACAAATGAGCGACGATTTAGGAAGGTTGAGAAGATTTTGACGATTTTTATTTGACGCGGCGATGAAGTTTTGGGTAAGATTAACGGTGAGCAAACTCACAATGATCGTTTATCGTGGAATGGGCCGTACCAGCGGAACGTTAATTGGCCTCGCCGTCGCCCAACGGCAGGGTCTCTTTTCCTTTCCACAAATCGTTAATGTCTTGTTTCGAGGGGATCGACGCCTCGGCTCGCTTCCCGCCTTCGCAGGTAATGGCTCCGTAAACGGCAGGCCTTCGTCTCCACGCGATCCGTCCATCGCGGCCCGTGGGCGAAATCGACGCCTGCCAAATGTTCGTTCACAGTTTCTTATTGGGTGAAAACATGTCTCTCCCGTTCTTCCGTCGCAAGAATCTCTCGTCCCATCAATCCCAGATCCGCCTCGCCAAGAAGCGGCCCGCGTTTCGGCTCGATCCGATCCTCCAGCTGGAAGAGCGGGCGGTTCCCGCATCGCTAATTTGGGATGGCAACAGCGCCACCTTGCCAAACCCGAACGGCGGCACAGGAACGTGGGATACCTCCACGACCAACTGGTGGAACGGCTCGACGAACGTCACTTGGCCGGCAGTGAGTACTCTTGACGATGATGCCGTTTTCGGGCTCAATCCCGGAACCGTCTCTCTCAACGCCAACCTGAATGCCAACGACATGGCGTTCAATGCGAGCGGATACCTGATCACCGGATCTGGTAACCGAACGTTGACGCTCGACGGCACGACGCCAACCGTCACGGTCGGCGCGGGGCTGACGGCGACAATCAACACCAGCTCCGCGACGGCCGCGAATTCAGCGATTCTCGCCGGCACTGCTGGCCTTACCAAGAATGGGAATGGTACGCTCCTTTTGAGGTGGAGCAACGCCGGGGGCGCTGATAACAACACTTTCGTTCCTCACACGTTCACCGGCGGCGTCGTCGTCAACGGCGGCACGCTCCAGATACAACCCGTTTCGAACAACGACACGTCCTTAAAAACCAATATCATCAACTCCGCCAACTCCTTGACGCTCGCGGGAGGAACTTACTCGCAAGGTCCGAGCGGCGACAACTTCGCGGTGAAGCAAA
>JBAXFO010000567.1:0-3888 GCA_037139885.1 Planctomycetota bacterium | reverse complement strand
TTCGATCCACTCCAAAACCAGACCGAGGACATAAACGCCAAAGCTCGGCGGCGTATTATACAGCGAATTGTTTTTGACGTGGGTCGCATACCGCAACATCGTCGGTACGCCCTTGTTCGCTTTCTCCAGCCACGACTCCCGCAGCAAAACCACCGTCACGCCCGAGGGGCCCAGGTTCTTTTGCGCCCCGGCGTAGATCAGCGAAAACTTGCTGGCGTCGAACGGCCGAGAGAAAATATCGCTGCTCATGTCGGCCACCAACGGCCGGTCGCCGACTTCAGGAATCGCGTGAAATTGCGTTCCCTGCACGGTTTCGTTCGTCGTGTAATGCACGAACGCAGCATTGGGCGTCAGACGCAATTCCTCGTTCGTCGGCATGCGGCGATAGCCCCCCTCTTTGGTCGAGGCGGCCTGCGTCGGCTTGCCCAGGAGCGCCGCCTCTTCAAACGCCTTCTCCGCCCAAAGGCCGGTGATGAGATAATCCGCCGTCGCTCCCGCGGGCAGAAAGTTCATGGGCACCATGGCGAATTGCGTCGAGGCGCCCCCCTGGACGAAAAGAACCCGATAGTCCTTGTCGATACCGAGCAGACGCTTGAACGTCGCCTCGGCGTTCGCGTTGACGGCTTCATATTCTTTCGATCGATGGCTCATCTCCATGATCGACATGCCCTTGCCGTGATAGTCGATCAGTTCCGACTGCACGCGCTGGAGCACCGCTCGCGGCAACATGGCCGGGCCCGCGTTGAAATTGCACACTTCGCTCATGGATCGTTCCTCGCCTTAAAATCGGACTTGCGGAGAGAAAGGAGATTATATGTTCGCGGCCACCTCGGCCAACCCGTCAGCGCACCGGCGGCGGCCCCAGACGGATGACTTGCTGCGTGCGAAACGTGGCGATTTCAAGCGAATCCGCCACCGCCCGCACCTCGAGCGCGCCTTCGCGAAATGTGGTCAGATATTGTGCGCCGATCGCTTCGTAAACCGGAGCGGGCGACGCGAGACCGCGCGGCCGGCCCTGGCTGCTGATGACGACGCGCGGCCGCGCCCAGGCCGCGAGCGAGGGCGTGTTCGCCGCCCGGCTGCCGTGATGCGGAGCGGTAAGGATGTCGATTCCCGGCGGCCGCTGCGCGAGCGTTTGTTCCAGCCCGGCGTCTTCAAGATCGCCCGTGAGCAGCCATGCAAATCGTTGCTTACCCACCCGCATGACGAGGCTGCGTGCGTTTTCCTTTCCCTCGGGGCCGATGGCGGGGGGATGGAGCACGTCGAGTTTAATGTCGTCGATCTCCTCCGCGTCGCCTGCCTGGAACACGCGTGTGGGAATGCCGAGGGACGCCAGATCGGCGATGACCTGGCGAACCGCGGGCGTGCGCCGGCTGGCGAAACTGGGCGTGAGCGTGATCCGGCCGATGGTGAGCTTTCGGGCGAGATCGGACACGCCGTTGAAATGGTCGAGGTCGGCATGGGAGATGAACAGATCGTCGATGCGGCGGATGCCGCGTGACCAGAGATACGGAATGACGATCCGTCGGGCGACATCGGGCCCCGCCATCGCCCCGGCATCGTACACGAGCACGCGTCCGCCCGCCGTCTCCATGACCGTGCAGCCGCCATGGCCGACGCTCAGAAACGCGAGATGAAACTCGGGCCGGCGAAACAGTCCCAGGCCCAGGCACAATCCGAAAACGAGCCAGGCCGCGGCGCCGGCGAGCAGCCAACGCGATGGCGCGGGCCGCCAGAGAAGCGCGAGCGCCATGCCGACGTAAAACGCCGCCAGCCAGAACGGCGGCAGATCGCAGACCGTGAACGACGCACCGGGAATCGCCAGGCCCCAATCGATCATCGTTTCGCAGGCCCACAAGGCGCCATCGGTGACCCACGCCAGCGGCGCGGCCAAAGGTCCAATGAGCGGCGCGCTCAAAAGAAGGAGAAACCCCGAGACCAAGGCGATCGATGTCGCGATGCCGACCGGTGGCCCGATCAACAGCGCGATCGGCGAAACGACATGGTAGCGCGCCGCGACGAGCGGCGTCACGCTGAGCCAGATGATTGCGCTCGCGAGATAGGTCAGCCACACTGCATCCCAGATTCTGCGTGCATTGCGCCGCAGCGCGGTTTCGCTCGTGCGTTCGAGTTTGGCGAGCGGATCTTCGTCGACGGGATATTTCATCCAGGGAGTGATGACCCAGTGCAAGATCGCCACGGCCAAGAACGAGAGCTGGCACCCCGTTTGAAACACGTCGGCCGGATTGACGAGCACGACGCCCAGCCAGGCCAACGCGAACGCATTGGACGCCGCCGCGGGTCGCTTGACGATGACCGCAAGCGCGAAGGCCAGCACCACCCACGCCGCCCGCATCGCAGGCGCGCGCCCGCCCGTCAGCAAGGCGTAAGCGACCAGAATCGCCGCGATCACCAGCGTTGCGGGCGTCAGCCGTATGAAGAGCATGCGGCGAATGACCGCGAAGAATCCCGCCAGCACGATGAGATGCTGTCCCGAAATCGCCAGCGCATGAACGACGCCGCTGCGTAAGAATTTGTCCCACTCAGGTCGCCCGAGTCCCGAGCCATCGCCGAGCAGGAGCGCCGCCGCCAACCCTGGCTCGGCGGTCAGTCGTTCGTCGAGCGTCGCCCGGCACGCGGCATGCAGCCGGCCCAGCCAGCCGAGGATCGAACCGGGCCAACGCCGGGCCACGAGCCGCAGCGCATCCACAGTGGGGGGGACCGACAGAATCGCAGCGACGCCCTGGTCACGCAATTCGCGAGCGCCATCGAATTCGCCCGGATTGCTCGGCCCCGCAGGCGAGACAAGCCGGCCCTGGGCTTCAATTTCGTCGCCGACATAAAGCGACTCCACCTTGGCCGCAACGTAAGCGACGACCCGCCCCCGCAACGGCTCAACGCCGCCCGCGCCGAGCACGCTATGCACATCGATGACCAACCGGTTCGCATCGGGACGGAGAATGGTCTGCAACGGATCGTCGCTGCCGGGGACGTGTTGCAGCGGCGCCGCCAGCCGGCCCCGGACGCGGATCGGCGTTCCCTCGCTCGAAGCCAGATTCGCGAGACGTTCCAGGTCGACATCATGCTGGCGGACATTATGATACGCGGCTCCCGCGGCGGCCGCGGCCAAGAGAAAGAACCCCGCTTGCTGAGCCGGCGTCGCCCGGACAATGAGCCGAGCCATAAGACTCGCAACCGCCAGCGCCAACGAAAACGCCAAGGGCACGGCCGCGATGCGATCGACGACGACGCCCACGGTGATCGCGATGACGAACCACGGCAGCGGACCTCGCGCGGCAATCCCCTTATGGCGGGCCATATCGAACGTGGAGGCAGATTGCGGCGAGTTGCTCATGGCGTCGTATTATGGCGACTTCCTCCAGGAGCCAAGGCAAGCAATCTCTCGTAGACCTCGTCGATCGTCTCCGCCAGCGTCGATGTTCCCGCGGTCAAGCCGACCGTCGCGAGGCCCGTAAGCCATTCCGGGCGAACGTCGTCGGCGCATTGAACGTGAAACGCCGGCACGCCTCGTTCTTGCGAGCGTTGCACGAGTTGCCGGGTGTTGTTCGAGTTCATGCCGCCGACAACCACCATCGCTTCGACTCGATCCAACAAGCGCTCGAGCGCGTCTTGACGATCCTTGGTCGGATGACAGACCGTATCGACGAAGCGCACCTCCGCATCGGGATTCCGCTCGCGCACGGCCGCGACGATGGCGCGGGCATGTTCGTCCGGCGTGGTCGTTTGGCACATGATGCCGAGCTTTTTGTGGGCATACGTCGCGACATCCGCCGCCTGCGGAACGAGCGTGAACGATGTCAGATCTTCGATGATGCCCTGCACTTCGACGTGCCCCGGCTTGCCGATGACGAGAACATGATAGCCGGC
>JBAXFO010000566.1:0-3898 GCA_037139885.1 Planctomycetota bacterium | reverse complement strand
AGCGAAGCTGGTTTAGGTTCGCCGCGCTTTCGTTGGCCAAAACCGTTCGGTGGCGCCCCCCCTCTCGTGGTAAACTCGGGATGTGAAGGTGCGCCCGTTCCAGCCGTTGAACTCCCTCAGCAAGCCTTCCACCGACCGTCATGCACCGTGAGAATCGGTCGCCCGAAGGCCAAAAACGCCAGCTGGCGACGAGCGACAACCGCGTTCCGAACGACTCGCGCCTCATTCTCGAAAGATTTTTCCATTTCTTTTTGTCACACTCGTCCGCCTCTTCCGTAAGGGTTGCGAACGAACAACGAGGCCCATGGCGAAGGGCCATGAACCTCAAGTTTCGTCAACAATCTTTCTGGGAGTTTCACCATGTTCCGCAAATTCTTGCTGTCTCTGGCGTTGATTTCCTCCACCGCGTTCGCCGCCGACCCGGTCACCGAACGCCCGACCACGGCCGGCAACCCCGGCTCTGGCCCGACCGCACCGCAGATCGCCCGCAACGCCGCCACGCCGAATGTCCCGGCCGCGCAGCCCGTGCAACAGCGGATCCAGGTCGCTGGCAGCGTCTGGTCGGGTACGGAACAAATCAACAACAACGGCAAGCTCAGCTTCGGCCTGTACAAAGACGGCGTCGCCATGATGTCCGACGCTCAGGGCACGGTGAGCGGCCGTTGGACCGCCCAGGGCGACAATGTCGTCATCACGTTCGCCAACTGCGTTTACCGCGGCGTCATTCAAGGCAACGAGCTCAGCGGCCGGGCCAGCGTCACCTCCGGTCCCACGGCGGGGCAAGCGTGGATGTTCCGCGTCGTGCACACGAATCCCTTCGC
The DNA here is from genome assembly GCA_037139885.1 of Planctomycetota bacterium. Taxonomy (GTDB): domain Bacteria; phylum Planctomycetota; class Planctomycetia; order Gemmatales; family Gemmataceae; genus JAIEPT01. The sequence goes on along the minus strand of JBAXFO010000566.1, from coordinate 3,077 downwards.
CGGCCGCGAGTATAACGGCCAGGAAAACCTCAACAACTTCGGCAAGCTGATCTTCCGCTTCGCCGGCGACGGAACCGTCACCATGGTCGACGCCCGCTCGGAAATTCGCGGCTCCTATGTCTACGACGTCGCCAACGTGACCATCCGCTTCGTCGACTGCGAATATGTCGGCTCCGTGCAACGCGACGACACCCTCCGCGGCACGGCCCGCTTCACCAACAACAACCCGAACGCTCAGCCTTGGTCGTTCGCGGTCAGCCCGAAGTAACTCAAAATTCTCCCCTGGAGAAACGCAAGGCGGGGCTCGATTGAGCCCCGCTTTTTCGTCGTTCGCGGCTCGGACTGCGAAGCCATTAATGATCGGTGCGCCGCGGTTGCAAAAGCTTCGCGATCAAACCGGTCCAGCCCGTTTGATGCGACGCTCCCAAGCCGCGGCCGTTGTCGCCATGAAAGTATTCGAAGAACGGCACGTAATCGCGAAAGTGCGGATCGGTTTGAAACTTCTCGTTCGCCCCGAACACCGCCCGGCGGCCCTTGTCGTCGCGGAGAAACAAACGCGTGAGCCGGCGGGTCAATTCTTCCGAGACGCCCAGCAGCGTGAGAAACTTTCCCGAGCCCGTGGGGCATTCGACCGTGAAGTCGTCGCCGTAGTAATGGTGAAACTTCTGCAGCGATTCGATGATGAGGAAGTTGACCGGCATCCAGATCGGCCCGCGCCAGTTCGAATTGCCGCCGAACATGTTCGAGGTCGATTCGCCCGGTTCGTAGTCGACCGACGCCTGTTCGCCGCCGCAATTGAAGACATAAGGATGATCGAGGTGATAGCGCGACACGCCGCGAACGCCGAACTCGGAGAGGAATTCGGTTTCATCGAGCATGCGGCTCAGGAGTTTTTTCATGCGGTGCCCGCGCAGGAGCGAGAGGAGCCCGCGCCGGCCGACGCCGGGAACGTCCCATTGCGAGACGAGCCCGCAGAGATCGGGGCGGGAGTTCATGTACCATTTGAGCCGGCGCTGGAAATCGGGCAGTTTCGAGAGCATGGACGCATCGATCGTCTCGACCGCGAACAGCGGAATCAGGCCCACGAGCGAGCGGACTTTGAGACGCACCCGGCGTTGGTCGGCGAACGTGATGGCGTCGTAGTAGAACTCGTCCTGATCGTCCCAGAGGGCGATGCCGGGATCGCCGGACGACGCCAGGCCGGTCATGCTTTGGGCGATCTGCAAGAAGTGTTCGAAGAACTTGGTGGCGATGTCTTGATAAACGGGATCGTGCATCGCCAGCTCCAGGGCGATGCGCATCAGGTTAAGGCAATACATCGCCATCCAGCTCGTGCCGTCGGCCTGGTCGAGATAGCCGCCGTCGGGGAGGGGTTTGTTGCGGTCGAAGACGCCGATGTTGTCGAGCCCGAGAAAGCCTCCTTGGAAAATGTTGCGGTCGTTGGCGTCCTTACGGTTCACCCACCAGGTGAAATTGAGTAAAAGTTTGTGGAAGATGCGTTCGAGGAACTCGTAATCGCCGCCGCGGCCGCTGCGATTGCGGTCGATCTGAAACACGCGATAAGCCGCCCACGCATGCACCGGCGGGTTCACGTCGCTGAAGTTCCATTCGTACGCCGGCAGCTGCCCCGTGGGGTGCATGTACCACCCGCGCGTGAGACGGACGAGCTGATCCTTGGCGAACTCCGGATCGATCAGCGTCAGCGGCAGACAGTGAAACGCGAGATCCCACGAGGCATACCAGGGATACTCCCATTTATCCGGCATCGAAATCACGTCGGCGTTGTTGAGATGCGACCAGTCGTGATTGCGGCCATGGGCCCGCTCGGGGGGCGGCGGCGGTTGCGTCGGGTCGCCCTGAAGCCAGCGGCGAATGTCGTATTGGTAAAACTGCTTGCTCCAGATCATGCCCGCCAGAGCCTGGCGATGCACCCGCTTGGCGTCGTCGTCGGTCAAGCCGTGTTCGAGGTCTTTGAAAAACTCGTTCGCCTCGCGCAGCCGTTGCTGGACGACGGCGTCGAAATCGGCGAACGGCTGCACGTTCGCCCCCTTCGCCAGCCGCAAGCGAACGACGACCGATCCCTGGGCGGGCACATCGAGCGCATAGTGAAAGCCCGCTTTGGTGCCGGTGCGGGCCGGGTTGACGGCGTCCTTCTGGCCGTGCAGAAGGTAGTCGTGGAAGGCGTCTTTGAAGTAGCCCGGTGCGTCGGTTTCGCCGTCGATGCGGCGGACATTGGTGTCGTTGTCGCAAAAGAGAAGTTCCGGCGCCCCGTCCGCATGGCACCAGAAAATCCCGAGATCGGACTCGAGCCCGACCGCCGCCGGGCCGATGGGTTGGATTCGCGGCCGGTGTGCGTCGGGCGACCACGACCACGTATTGCGAAACCAAACCTGCGGGATCACATGCAGGGGCGCCGCCTCGGAACCGCGATTGTGGGCGGTGATGGTCATCAAAATGTCTTCCGGCCCCGCCTTGGCGTATTCGACGAAGACATCGAAATAACGATCGTCGTTGAAGACGCCGGTGTCGATCACTTCGAATTCGCCATCCTCCTTGCTGCGGCCGGCGTTCTCTTCGACCAGCCAGTCGTACGGATAGGCGTTCTGGGGATACTTATAAAGCATCTTCAAATACGAGTTCGTCGGCGTCGCATCGAGATAGTAGTAAATCTCCTTAACGTCTTCGCCGTGATTGCCTTCGCTGTTGGACAGCCCAAAGAGGCGTTCTTTCAGAATGGGATCCTTGCCGTTCCACAAGACCAGGGCGAGGCACAGCCGTTGCTGATCGTCGCTGAAGCCCGCGAGGCCATCTTCGCCCCAGCGATAGGCGCGGCTGCGAGCCATGTCGTGCGTGAAGTAATTCCAGGCGTCGCCCGTCGCGCTGTAATCTTCGCGGACCGTCCCCCATTGGCGTTCGCTGACGTACGGTCCCCAACGCCGCCACGGCTGCGCGCCAAGCCGGTCTTCTTCGAGGCGGGTCTTTTCGATGTTCACGGTTTTCGCTCCGGAGGAGAGGGGGGCGAACGATTTGGTCCCGGGCCCATTCTCGTCAACCATTCTCGTCAACAATCCTATGTC
>JBAXFO010000565.1:0-3899 GCA_037139885.1 Planctomycetota bacterium | reverse complement strand
TGTAAATGGCGGGTTTTATGGGGAATTCCGCATCATCCGCTCGCCCTGTCAATTCTGCATGTCCGTCTAGACAATTGGTCTATTTCCGCCGCACGCCCTCCCAAAACCACGTCGACTTTCCAATTGGTTCGTCAACGATCGGCCTTCGACGTCTTCACGCTGCCATCCTCCGCGAATTCAAACAGAACGCCGAGACAAGCGACGCCGTCGTTTTGAAGGCGAAGTGGTCCCGAGCCGGAGCTCGGGCTTATGAACGGCCCCTTCATCGCCTCGTCGCCGCCGAGCGCCAGGCTGTGCAGGGGGGAGCCATCGCTCAATCGAAAGACCAGCAACCGTTGGCCAGGGATGGGCAGCAGAGCTCCACCGGCCACCGGCGCCACCTCGCCGGGTCCGCAAATAATTCCTCGAAGAGTTGTGGTCGAGAAGGTTCCCTGCAGAACGTAAACCCGGTCTTTGTCGGCCGCGATTCCGGCGATCGTTGTCCGCGTCGTTCGAACGCGATCGATTCCCATTGGGATGACGACCTTCGTTGTCGAGTCGGAGGCCACAATCTTCATGTCGCCCGTTGCGAGTTTCGTGAAAGCGACCAGATGGCCCGTCGTCGTCGGCAAAAGACCGATCGAATGATCGACGATGGGAATCGCGTGCCACAAGACGGCGTTGGTCTTGGCGATGAGTTTCGGCCCCGTCTCTTCGGGCGGTTGAGCCAGCAACGCCGAGATCGCCACGATCAGGTTTGAAGCGAGCATGTTCTGTCTCCGGCACCAAAGAATCGAAACTCGTTATGATTTCGACGAAACGGAAGAGTCATTGGATGGATTTCTCCGGTCGGTTGCCGTGCGATTGGGCCGCAAGTTCGCGGTTGCGTCGAGTTTGGGGGGGGCGTTGAGATGAGCGCCATGTCCGAGACCTCGACCCCCAAGAGGTCGGCTTGGGTGATTTGCGACGGAATGGGAGAGAACTTTTTGGAGCGGGATTTGCCTTGGCGAAAAGGGTCGCGAGGTTGTCGCCGTCTAGCCGGTTGTGGTGTTGTTTTGTAGGATATGCTGCTCCGAATGACGTGGTCATTGGCCGCCCGTTGCGGCGCGTCGGGTGACAGAGAATTGAGGATTTCGATGGCGAAGCAAGTTACAGCTCAGATCAAGCTCCAGTGCCCGGGTGGGCAAGCGACTCCGGCGCCGCCGGTCGGCCCGGCTTTGGGTCAGCATGGCGTCAACATCGGCAAGTTCGTGCAGGAGTTCAACGGCAAGACCGCGGAACTGCGCGGCATGACCGTCCCGGTCGTCATCACCGTTTACAGCGATCGCTCGTTCACGTTCGAAGTGAAGAGCCCGCCCGCAGCTGTGCTTCTCAAGCAGGCGGCTGGATTGCCGATCGAAAAAAAGAAAGCTGGCGAAATGATCGTCGGCGACGAAAAGACCAAGGCCAGCGGCAAGTACAAGGGCTTTAAGGTCACCAAGAAGCAGGTCGTCGAAATCGCGAAGAAGAAATTCGTCGATCTCAACGCCCGCGACGAAGAACACGCCACGCGCATCATCGAAGGCACCGCCCGCAGCATGGGCATGGCCATCGAAGGCTAAACGATCGGCGCGGGATCGAGGCGACTTGTTGAAAGCGATTTTCGTTTTCCTCGCAAGTCGCCGATGGTCCAACGCGGATCGCATCGCCCGACGCGGCGAAAGGGCGGCAAAAAGTCAAGCTGTGCCTTCCCGAGCGAAACTCGTTCCATATACTCTCTTTTTCGGCAAGATGCCCCGCCTCGGAACCAGCGAGGTTCCCGAACGGCGGGGTTGTTTTCTTGTCGATTGGTCGAATGCAGCCGAGACGTAAAATCATGGCCAAGAAGCAAGCTCAAGACGAAGAAACGAAGCCGGACGATGCGGGCGCCGCCGAGGCGAAACCCGAATCCAAGAAGCGCAAGCCGAAACCGGAAGCCGCCGAAGCTCCCGCTGCCAGCGGTGAGGCCGCGCCGGTGACGGTCACCAAGAATCTCGGACCGAGCGAAAAGAAGAAGAAACGCAAGCCGGGCATTCCCCCCGCGCGTGGCAAAAAGCTTCGCAACCAGCTTAAGAATCAGTTCCAGAAGATTGAAAAAGAAGGCGCCACCAGCCTCAAGAAGGCGGTCGCCGTTTTGAAGACCTTGCGGCGTGCGAAGTTCGACGAAACCGTCGAAGTTCACATGTCGCTCGGCGTCGACACGACGCAAAGCGAGCAGCTCGTTCGCGGCACGGTGCCATTGCCGCACGGCGTTGGTAAGACGGTTCGCGTCGTTGTCTTCTGCCAGGGCGATAACGTCGCCAAGGCGAAGGAAGCCGGGGCGGATTTCGCCGGCTCCGACGATCTGCTCGAAAAGATCACCAAGCAGAATTGGCTCGACTTCGATGTGGCGCTCGCCACGCAAGACATGATGGGTAAGGTCAGTCGCCTCGGTAAGGTTCTTGGCCCGCGCGGCCTGATGCCGACGCCCAAGGCCGGTACGGTCATCACGGGCGATGTGGCTCAGGCGGTCACCGATTTCAAAGCCGGCAAGGTCGAGTTCCGCACCGACAAGAGCGGCAACGTTCATGCCGGGGTGGGCAAGCTCAGCTTCGATGAAGACAAGCTGGTGACGAACATCACGGCGTTTGTCGAGGCGATCCGCGCCGCCAAGCCGACGGGCGTGAAGGGGCATTACATTCGCTCGATCACGATTTGCTCGACGATGAGCCCCGGCGTGCCGGTCTCGCTCAGCTAGTCATCCGACACGGTCAATCCCTGAGAGTTTGTCTCGGGGATTTGTTTTTGCAGAGTTATCGACGATAGGGATTTTGCCATGAGCCGAGTTATCAAGAAGATGCAGATGGATTCCATTAAGGGGCACCTTGAGGGTGTTCGCGATATGGTTTTCGTCAATCTGGTGGGTCTCGACGCGAATTCCGAGAACAAGGTTCGCCTCGATCTTCGCAAGAAGGGGATTCGGATTCACGGCGTGAAGAACACGCTGTGCCGCCGGGTGCTCGGCGAATTCGGCATGAAGGTCGAAGCTCCCTGGACGGGGCCGACGGCGGTGATTGTCGGCGGCGCCAGCATCGCGGAATTGTCGAAGGAAGTCGAAGCCTTCGCGAAGAAATACGACAAGAAGGTCAAGGTGAAGGGGGCAGTCGCGGACGGCACGGAAGTGACGTTCGCAGCGGCTCTGAAGATGCCGACGAAGGCCGAGGCCATTGGCCGGGTTGTCATGTTGGCTCTGTCGCCTGCTCGCCGCATCGCGGGTGGTTTGCTCGGACCGGCGGGAATCGTGTCGGGTCAGATCAAGGCGATTTCGGAGAAGAAGGAAGAGGCCGCTGCGGAAGCGCCGGCCGCCGACGCTCCGACGCCTGCTTAATATTTGCGAGAGAGTTCGCAGGGCGGCTTCAAGGTTCGCCCGCAAAAGAGTCAGCTATTACGCTTCGCCGCCACGCTTCAGGCGGCAATGTTTGGAAATATGTGTTTTTTCTTGAAAGGGTCGTGTCATGTCAGAAGAACGTCAATGGAACGCCGGCATTAAAGAAATCGGCGACAAGATTGCGAATTTGAAGGTTTCGGAAGCCGTCGAACTGGGCGACTACCTCAAGGAAGTCTACAAGATCGAGCCGGCCGGCGGCGGCGTGGCGGCAGCGGCTCCGGCCGCGGCGGCTGGCCCGGTGGCTGTGAAGGAAGCTCAGACGGAATTCACCGTCATCTTGTCCGGCTTCGATGCCGCCAAGAAGATCAACGTCATCAAGGTGGTTCGCGAAATCACCGGCCTGGGCCTCAAAGAAGCCAAGGACCTGGTCGAAGGCTCGCCGAAGCCGGTGAAGGAAAACATCGCCAAGGCGGATGCCGAAAAGATCAAGAAGCAGCTGGAAGACGGCGGCGGCAAGGTCGAACTCAAGTAACTT
>JBAXFO010000564.1:0-3904 GCA_037139885.1 Planctomycetota bacterium | reverse complement strand
TCGGTGGTCGTGATGCGGCCGTCGCCGTCGAAATCGAACTGGGCGAGGTAGCCACCGGTGCCGGTGGCTTTGAGGAAGGTGAGGCCGAAGGGGCCCGAGTCAGAGGTGTTGACGCGGACGTTGCGACCGGGTTCGTGAAAGGCTATTTTGTCCCAGCGCCGTCGGCAGCGGCGCGCCATAAACGGATCGCGCCGTCGTGGCTCGCGCTGGCCAGGGATCTGCCGTCCGGGGCGAAGGTGACGGAATTGACCGGGGCGCCTTGGCCGAGAAGCGTGGTCAACTCGATCGCTTCGCGAGCCGACCAAAGCCGAACGGAACCATCGGATTGCCCGGTGGCCAGGGTCCGGCCATTGGGTGATAAAGCCAACGTCCGGAATGAAGAAGCGGAGGAACGGAGCCGGCCGCGCTCGTCGCCGGTGAGGAGCCGCAAGATGCGGACGTGGCTTCTGCTTCCAGCATGATCGGCGAACGCAACCGCGACGAAATCGTCACCGACTGCTACTCCTTCGGCAGACTGGTCGGCATCGGTCGACGTCCAAATGCCTTTGCCGGTAACGACGTTCCAAAGTCGAACCGAGCCGCCTCTCTCCTGACGGCCGGCGACGGCCAGGACTTTGCCATCGCGGTGGAAGGCGATTTGGTTCGTGGCGGTCTGGTTGCCCGCCAGGGTCTTGATTTTGGCGAGGGTGGCCACATCCCAGATGTCAATATTCCTACCGCCGGCTGCTAACCATCGGCCATCCGGGGAGAACGCCAGACCGGAAATCGCTCCCTTCGAGCCGGGCAGACTTGCGAACGATTGAACGTCGGGCAAACTCCACAGCTTGATGTCGCCATCGGAGTCCGCGGTCGCCATCACGTTTCCATGGGGAGAATAGGCAATCGCCGAGGTCCCGCCGGGGTGAGCGTCACGCGTGTTGATCGACGTTCTGGTTGCCACGTCCCAGAACCGTACGGTCCCGTCGCCGCATGGCGCTGCCAGCGCCGAGCTGGAGGGCGAAAACGCCATCGATCGCACCGCGCTGGTTGTGCGAGCGATCAGGCTATCATCTTCTTTCATGCGTTCGAGGTCCCAAACGCTGAAGGAGCCTTCAAGACCTGCAGAAAACGCTCGATGTCCCCGAGCCGCGACGGCGATCGATCGAACGCCGCGATCCGTATGTCCTCCGAGCGGAGCGAGTTCCTTCTTCGTTTCGATATCCCAGCGCCGAATCTTTCCGTCCTCTCCCGCGGAAAGAAACGCGTGATGCAAGGAGTCGTACGCGATGCTGGTCACCGTCTCGCCGTGTTCTGAAAAAGAAGCGAGTCGCCTGAGAGCGGCGATGTCATTCAGAATGACTCTCTGGTCCAGCCCGCCCGACGCGAGAATACGGCCGCCGCGATCGAACGCGACCGCGTTGACCAGTCGCGTATGGCCGGCGTGGAATCGAACTCCGAGTGGCAGGGTGAAGAGGTCCTTCATCGTCGAAGTGTCCCACAAAAGCACGGAGTTGTTGGAACCCGCCGCCGCGAGCTGTCGGCAATCCGGCGAAAACGCCATGCCCATCACCAGGCCTCCCTGCGACTTGGGAAACGTTCGCCACGCTTTTCCGTCGGGCCAGTCGCAAAGGTGAATACGGCCATCCTTGCCTCCAGCCGCCAGAGTCCGGCCATCCGGAGAAAACTCGGCGGCCCATATTCCGCCCAGTTCACCTGTCGGCAAAGCGACTTCGCGACCTGACTCCACGTCCCATGCCTTGACCATTTCATTTGGCGCGGCGGCGGGACCATAGCCGACGGACGCCAGAAAGCGCCCGTCCGATGAGAAGGAAACCCTTAAGGCTCGTTCTCCATGGGCCTTCCATTCGAGTTTGGATGTTCCCGTCGAGAGGTCCCAAATCGTCACACGGCCGTCCCCCCATCCGGCCGATGCTCCGAGTGTTCCGTCCCGATTGATTGCGACGCCGCCTGCATGGGGGCCCTTCCATGTCCGCAACCGCGGGCTTGGGAGAATCGGCCAAATGCTGATTCGCCCGTCTTTGCCCGCCGATGCTAGCCATGATCCGTCAGGGGCGAACGCGAGCTCCGTTACTGAGTCGGTATGACCGATGAAAGTGTCGCGAAGATGTCCCGAGGTCGCATCCCACAATCGCACCGTTTGATCCTGACCGGCCGATGCGAGGACGTTTCCATCCGCGGAGACGGCGACGGCATGGATCGCATTCATGTGTTGTGCCAACTCCGCCACCGACCCCGTGCCGATGCCGATCCGGCGAAGTTTGCCGTTCGCCAATCCTGACCAGACGGCATTTCCAGCGGGGTCAAAGGCGGCGGCTCCCGGTCCCCAATCCGAACTCTGCTCGCCAAAGAGCTTCACGGGAAGGCCGCTGTCGGCAAACCACGCGGCGGCGCCCTGGGAATGCTGGGCCATCAAGATTCGGCCCGTGGGCGAGAAGCCAAGCGAACTCGGCGATTTCCCTGCGAGACCGGAGACACGCTTAGGGTCAACGCCGGACCTGAGATTTCCGATCGCGACTAACCCTGTTTGCGAGGCCGCGGCCAGCATCTCACCATCGGGTGCGAAGGCAACGCAGGCGATGTGCACATCCTCGAAGAGTTTCAAGGTTCGATCGACGCGCTGCTCCGAAGTGTTCCAAAGTCGAACCGTGCCATCGTCGCCGCCCAGGGCCAGCCAACGACTGTCCGGGGAGTACGCGGCCGCGCTCACCGGTCCCAGTTCCGCGCGAAAGTCAAACGACGAAAAGGCGCCGATCCGCGGATCGCAAAGCCGAACGCCCGTGCCGTCGGCCACGGCAAGTTGCTTGCCATCCGGACGAATTGCGAGCCGCACGTTTGCGGTCGGGAGAATGGACAACGTGCGGCCGCGATGGAGGTGAGCCCACCAGTAGTACCACTCAAAACCTCGTAAATCTTCTTGGCCATCATTGGGAATCTGCGATCGGAGGAGTTCAATCATTTGTCGGGCCGTGGCTGGGGCGCCGCTGGCGCGTTGCAACCTCGGCATCGTCGCGACGTAGTCCAGCGCCCGGATCCGATTGGCGTTGCGACGCCATTGATCGCCCATCGCAACCAACCCGCCGACCACCGCCAGAGCGAGCAGCAAACTCAGGGCCGCCACTGCCGGATGCCGTCGGCTCCAGCGAAGCGTCCAGCCGATCGCGCCGGTCGGGCGAGCTCGAACGGGTTCGTGGTTCGAGAATCGCCGCAGATCGTCGGCGAGCGAGTCTGCAGTGTCGTACCGGCGGCCCGGCTCTTTCTCCAGGCATTTCAAACAAATCGTCTCCAGGTCCTTCGGGACGTCGCGCCGCACCTTCCGAACCGGAACGGCATCCCGGCGCCCGACAAGCTCCAGAGTGTTGACCGGCGTATCTCCCCTGAAGGGAACTTGCCCAGTAAGAAGTTCGTAAAGGAGGATTCCGAGAGCGTGAATATCGGTTGCCGGGCCGATGCGACGCGATTGACCGAGCGCCTGCTCAGGCGACATATATTCCGGTGTGCCGATGATCTGCCCCGATCGCGTGTGGTCGGACGAGCCGTCGGTCAGTTTCGCGAGGCCGAAGTCGGTGATCTTCGGTGTGCTATCAACGGCGATCAGGACATTGGCGGGCTTGAGGTCGCGGTGAATGACGCCGTTGCGGTGGGCGTGCGAAACCGCGCGAGCCAAGGTTTCGATCAGCTTTGCCGCGGCCATCACCGGCCAGCCTTTGCCTTGAAGCCGGTCTTTCAGGTTGCCGCCTTCCACGTACTCCATGGAGAAGAAAGGACTGCCAGGGCCTTCCGCCCGCGCCTCGTAGACCTGCACGATATGGGCGTGCCGCAATCGGGCTGCGATTGTTGGCTCATTCAGGAATCGTTCGCGAAATTGCGGCTCGTCACGGCGCCGCCCTGTCATTTATACACATCT
>JBAXFO010000563.1:0-3904 GCA_037139885.1 Planctomycetota bacterium | reverse complement strand
TCCGCTCCCGGTGCGCGCCGATTAGAATGGGATTAAACCCATATGGCAGGGTCATGCACCGTGAGAATCGGCCGTGCGGCTCGCAAAAACGCCAGCTGCGACCGCTCGCCAACCACCGTTCGCAACATCCATCGGAAAAAAACAAGAAATCTTTCGAGGCGCGTCGAGCGGCGTTCGCCCGCAGCCGTGAACCTCGCATGCGGATTCCTTTTCATGACTCGTCCTTTTCGCATCGCGCTCGCCGTCGCCCTTCTCGGCGGCGTTTCGGTCGCCACCTTCCGCTCGCTCACCGCGCAGCCTGCGAACGCCAAACGCGTTCCCTGGACGACATCGCCGCCAAGGTCGATCTCGTTTGCGATCTTGCCCACCAGCCTCATGCCCGACAACCTTCTGCGTGACGCCACCGCCGTTCAAGCGGCCGATCTGCTCGCCAATCTTTGGTCGCTGAAATAATTACCGAGCGACGGAGGCGTTGCAGCCGGGAGGGCTGCAAATGTACCAGGGTTTCAGCGAGGGGGGGAGGCACTTGGGGAACCATTTGGGGCAGTAATCGTCGACGCAGCCGCGAGCGGACGGAGCGGCGGGAGGGAGTGGTTTGGCGCAGTAATCGTCGCCGCAACCGCGGGCCGAGGGGCAGGCGGGAGGAAGCGGTTTGGCGACATAGTCGTCGGGGCAGCAATAGCGCGACGGCGGGCAGGTCGTTTTGGTGCAGTCGCGGTTCAGGAGCGGGCCGTCTCCCAGGGCGGGGAGCGTCGATACGGCCAACAGCAGGATGGAGAAGCGCCAGGTCATTGGAATGTCTCGTGGAGGCGATTCACGGGGAGCATCATAAGAGGGGGCGCCCGACGGCCATACCGTTCGGGCGCCTCGTTGCTGCAGACGTTATTTGCGGTTGCCGGCGGGCGCGATCGGGGTCGGCACGACATTATCCGGCAGACGATTCACCGTCAGGACGAAGTCGGGGTTGTTGCCGCCGTCGGGGACGTTTTGCGTGATGTTGGCGCCGAGCTTCGTCTTGGGAACTTCGTTCGGCGGCGTCAGGTTTTCGATGGGCGGATTGTCTTGCAGACGAATCTGCCAGCCGCCGCCGATCGCCCGGTAGGTCTGGATGAGCGACAGCACGAGCTGACCGTAGGCGTTGGCGAGCTGATCTTGCTGCGAGACGAGGTTCTGCTGCAAGGTGGCAACGACGACGAAGGGGATCTTGCCCTCGCGATACTGAACCGAAGCGAGCTTCACGCCATCGGCTGCGGCGTCGGCGCTCTTGGCGAGCTGGCGGACGACCTCGTGCGATTTCAAGTACGAGACCAGGGCGTTCTCCACTTCGGCGTTCGCCTTGAGGACCGTGTTTTGATAACGGGCCACGAGCTGCTCGAAGAGAGCGTCTTGCACGCGGACGCCGTTGAGGATTCGTCCGTAGTTCAAAATATTCCACTGGAACGACGGGCCCCACGAGCCCTGCAGCGAGCGGCCTTCGAACAGTTGGTTGAAGCTATTCGCCTGCACGCCGAGGGTGCCGGTGACGCCGATGGCCGGGTAGAAGTCGGCTTCGGCGATGCCGATGGCGGCGCTCTGGGCGGCGACTTCGCGTTCGGCGCGGCGAATGTCGGGCCGGCGCGTGAGCAGGTTGGCGGGGATGCCGATGACGAGCTCCGGCGCGGCCGTCGGAATCGAGCCGACGCCGAGCACGCTGCTCAGGTCTTGAGCGGGGATGCCGAGCAGCACGCAGAGGAGGTTCTGGGCTTGGCGCAAGCTGATTTCAAGCTGCGGAATCTGGGCTTCGACTTGCGACAAGTTCGTCTGCGATTGATCGACGTCGATCTTCGAGGTTTTGCCCCCCTTGAACAGGGCCTCGGCGATGCCGAAGTTTTCGCGCTGGATGACGACGTTATCCTGGGCGATTTTGATGCGGGTTTGCAGCGTACGAATCTGCACGTAAGCGCTGGCGACGTCGCCGATGAGCGTCACGAGAACGTCGTCGTAGTTGTCGACGGTGGCGTTGAGCTGGGCGTCGGATTGCTCGACGGCCCGGCGAAAGCGGCCCCAGAAATCGAGTTCCCACGCGAGGTTGAAGCCGACGTCGTTGAGAGCGAAAAAGTGCTCGCCGAACGACTGATTCAGCACGTTCAAGCTGCGTGCGTTCTGCGTAAACGCCCCGCCCGCCTGCTGCGTCTGCGGGAAGAGAGAGCCGATGGCGATGGCGCGTTGGGCGCGGAATTGGAGCACGCGCTGGCCGGCTTCCTTCAGCGTGAGGTTTTCGCGGGCGGCGCGCTTGATCAGGTTGTCGAGCACCGGGTCGTTGAGCGCGCTCCACCACTCGATGTTTTCCGGCGACGTCGTGTTGAGCCGTTTATCCCCCTCGTCGATCCACTTCTCGGCCACGGGAGCCGGGGGCTTTTTATAGTTGGGCCCGACTTTGAAGCCGTTGCGCAGATATTCGCCGGGGCTGGTGCAGCCGACCGTGAACAGCAGCAGCAAAGCCGAGACCGGCAGAGCGAATTTTATGCGAGCGTGCATCCGTGCCTCCGGGCAGCGGCGCGTCCCAATCGGCGCCGAGGGAATATTCGACAGCACGGTGAATATCGGCACGGACGGCACGACCGGTACAATCAAAAGATGCCGAAAACGCGAGCGCGCGATTGAATCGCCCGAAGCGCCCAATGTGACGTCAAACGGGGGAGAGACCGCTGTCATTCATCCGCAAGCATGACGGCCAGCGGCTGCGTGAAGGGGATATTGAAGAGGATGATCTTGACGATCACGGTAAGCGGGACCGCGAGCACCATGCCCGGCACGCCCCAGCAAAGGCCCCAGAAAGACAGCGAGATGAGCACGACGAGGGGGCTGAGCCCCACGGCCTTGCCCGTCATGGTCGGCACGACGAAATACGCCAGAACGAGGTGCAAGATCATCATCAAGATCGCCGCGATCACGGGAGGCCAGCCGAGTTCGTGGTCGAGAAAGCAGAAGACGACGGGCACGGTGTAGCCGACGATGCTGCCCAGATACGGCACGAAATTGCCGAAGAAGTTGAGGAGGCCCCAGAGGACGGGAAAGCTGGTGCCCGTGCCCCACATGATGAGCGTGACGCCGACGCCCAGGCCCAGGCTGGCGATCACCTGAACGCGGAAGTAACTGACGATGGAGTCATTGATCTTACTGACGACTCCCATGACGTTTTCCCCCTGATCGCGGTGGAACGCAGTACGCAGCCGATTCGGCCAACGGCTGGCGTCGAGCAGGAGAAAGAGGACATAAACCGCGACCAGCCCCGCTTCGACGAGGAGATTGGCTCCAAAATTCAGCCAGGGAGTCAGCGAATCGCGAAGGGTGGCCACGCGCATTTCGTCGGCGCGGGTCATTTCCTCGGCCGACGGCGCCATCCACGGGAACGTTTCGTTGACGAACTCGCGGCCGCTGACGATGATCGCTTTCGCGCGGTTGGTCAGCCGCGGCAGATCCTCCCGCAGCGCGAGGACGTTGTCTTGCAAGACGAGCACGATGAGATAAAGAACCAGCATCGTCCCCCCCGCCAGCATCATGACCGCCAGGTGCCCGGGGAACTTTTTCCGCAGACCATGATATCCAGGTAAAATAACGTAGCAAAGGAAAATCGCCAGGAGCAAGGGCCGCAAGAGGGGCGTCAGTTCGCGGAGCAGATACCAAGCCGCGGCGCTGATGATGAGGGCGGTGGCAGCGGGGGGCAGAGCGGAAGGCTTGCGTTCGCCGATGTCGATCATGGGGGAAGTCGCCGTGAAGGGTTGTGGGCGTCAACTCGCCCCAAGTATATCGAGGTTGTTCGCGGAGAAAATACGATTTTCGCTTTTGCGGCGCTGGATGTGAGCGATGCGGCCGTCCGCTGGCCGGTGCGCTTGGCTCTTGCGTTTTATCTGCTGGCGTTGCT
>JBAXFO010000562.1:0-3906 GCA_037139885.1 Planctomycetota bacterium | reverse complement strand
CCCCTGCCCTTGCGGCCTGGCGCGGCGAGCATTTCATGGCATCAGCGAATTCCCCGGCACCATCCACATCACCGAGATCCAGGAAAACGCTCGCCTCCACTACCACAAAACGCTCACCGAAACCTACGTTTTCCTGAAATGCGAAGCCGACGCCCAGATGGAACTCGACGGCGAACTTATCCCCATCCGCGAACTCCAAAGCATCGTCATCCCGCCTGGCGTCCGCCACCGCGCGCTGGGGCGGATGACCGTGCTCATCGTCGTGCTCCCGGAATTCGATCCGCAGGATGAATGGTTCGATGAATAAGGAATTGTCGCCTTTCGAGAGGTTGAGGAACATCGCAAAATCGGAACGGAGAGAACCGCTCGAGACCTGGATCGCACGGCAAGGCGCTTGTTACCCAAGCCGATCCCTTGGGGATCGCAGAGACTAACCCTGAATCCACGGCCTTCGATCCCCGAGGGATCGGCTTGGGTAGTGTACGACGGAATGCGTATTCACTCTTGGAGCGGTTTTTCCGTCCAGGAATCTGGCTGCATCGGAAGTTAGCTTAGGCAATTATTCCGGGAAGGGGTCGCGCCCTCTCACGTCAAGTTATTGAGCGGCCCCGCGGCGCAGAAATTGGGATTGCCGAAGCGGGGCAGACGATGCCCGAAGGAGTGAGCGAGCGACAACAACAAGCGATTGTGCGGCACGCGGTTGTAGCGGAGCGACCGGCCCATGCGGAAGCCGGCTCCGCCGCCGACCATGACGAACGGGATGTTGTCGAGCGTATGGGAATTTCCCTTGCCGAGTTCGTTCGTCCAGACGATGAGCGTATTGTCGAGCAAGCTGCCGGAGCCGCCGGGCTCGGGGGTGTCGGCGAGGCGGCGGGCGAGATACGCCATTTGCTCGCAATACCAGCGATTGATGCGTGTGAGCTGATCCTGGGCGGGGGCGTCGTTGTCGGGCTTGTGCGAAAGTTCGTGGTGGCCTTCGGTGATTTGCAGCCAATTCATGCGGGCCATGCCGACGGAGTTCGTGAATTGCAGTGTGGCGATGCGGGAGAAGTCGGCCACGAAACTGTTGACCATGAGATCGATCTGCATCCGCGAAATCTGCGGGATGTTGTTGTTTTCCGAACGGACGTTGGGTTCGAGAGTCGGCGCGGCATGACCAATGTCGGCAGGGCGGCTCGCACGCAGATCGCGTTCCATGTCGCGCACGAACGTCGTGTGTTCTTCCAGGAGCCGGCGGTCTTCCGCGCTGATGGCGCCGGAGAGCCGTTGGAGGTCGGCTCGCAAATCATCGAGCACGCTGCCGACGGTTTCGCGATCGCGCATTTGGCCGTAAAGGCGGTTGAACATCTGATAAGGATCGTCGATCGGCGCGATAGGGCGGTTGGCGTCGGCGTAGACCATGCGCGTCCAGGTGTCGGCCCGGTTGGGGACCATGACGCCGAATTCGAGCGAGCCGAAGCGGGTGCGCGTGGCCGCATCGCGCTGGAGGAACGTCTTGATCTCTTGATCGATCGAGATGCCGCGGGCCCAGCCGGCGGGGGTGTGACTGCCGCCTTGAACGTTACCGGGAAAGAGTTCGACGCCGGTGAGCAGGCAGCCCATGCCGCGCATGTGCGAATCGCCATCGCCACGAACTTCATCGCAGACGCCGTGCAACGTGAGGAGCTTGTCTTTGAACGGTTCGAGCGGGCTGAGGCTGGGCTTCAGCGTCACATCCGCCAGAGGGCCTTCGGCATCGGGCCAAAAGGTATTGGGCACGACGCCGTTCGGACTGAACATGATGACGAGCCGTTGCTTCCGCTGCTGCTGATTGGCGAACGCCAGCCCCGGCAGATTCCCGACAAACGGCAACGTCGCCGCGCCCAGGCCGAGATCGCGGAGAAACTGACGGCGATTTTGAGAAAAGGGCATGAGGCGAACTCCAACGAGGAAGGGCTATTAAAGAGCGGGGCGGGGAGCGGATGAGGCTATTGTACTCGTTAACCGTCGGGAGTGTCGAGAAGATCTTTCAACCGGGCCGCAAGTTCGGGAGGGAGCTTCGCGAGCCAGGACGAATCGACAAGTCCGACGGCGATCAGATCGCGAAGGTGCGTGCGGTCCTTATCGCGATTCGACAGGAGCTTCATCTCGACGAGCGATTCGAGCGTAAGGACGCGGTAGTTCGCGGGATCGACGACCGTTTGAATCTCGGGAGCGGAAACCGCGTGATCGGGCCGAACCTTTTCTCCGGCGAAGAGCAGATAAATCGCTTCGCTCGGTTTACCGTCAACGCCATCGCGAAACATGACGACATCGAGCAGTTCTCCGGCAACGAAGCCCGCTTGTTCGAGAGCTTCTGTGATCGCGGGTAAATCGGCGCGGCGTACGAGAAGATCGACATCGCGCGTCGTTCGTACGGCTCCCTCGTCAATCGTGGCGACCCACGACGCAACGGCATTGCCGCCGACGACCGCATACGGAATGCCCCTCTGATTGAGAGCATTCGCCGCTCGCAGCAAACGTTCGCGCACCTTGGCCACGGCTCGCTCCATGCGGTCGAGAATCTCAACGCCCATGCCGACGGTTTGCACCGTGGGACGCGGCGAAATTTGGATCGGTGAAGTCATCATCGTCTCACGTCATCAATCACGAGTTCAATGCTTGCCGAGAGACTTTGAGAACATGGAACAAATATCCCCGAACCGTCACGGCGAACTCCATGTTGTTGTCGCCTTCGTCTTCGATCGCTTGATGGATTCGAGTTTCGCGAACATCGGCCCGCACATTGGAACCATCCGTAAACGCCATTCTACGATGCGGAATCCTTACCGCGGATCGAATTTCGCCAAAGCCGTATCGGCGATGACCTCGATCACCAACTCGCGGACGCTGCATTGATTATCGGCAAATCGCCGCCGCAACTCGTCGAGTTTGTTGGGCCCGTACGCCAGAATCGGCTGTTTCACGTACGCATGGAACAAGCGGGCGACAAACGCTTCTTGAACTTCATCGCTGCTCGCCAAAAACGTCGCGAGGTCGTTGACGTCTTTGAAGGGTACGGTGTCGCCCGAGCGGGTGATGAAGGCTCCCGTGGCGTCGATCGGTTTGCCGTTCTCGGCGGCGCGGCGGCGGCCGATGGCGTCGAAATGTTCGAGCGTGAAGCCGAGCGGATTGATCACGTTGTGGCATCCCTGGCAGTCCTTCGCGCGCGTTTGCAGCGTGATGCGTTCGCGGGTGTTGAGTTTGGGATGCAGTTCGGCCGCCAGCGGGGTGAAGGCGTCCGGGGGTTGGCGGAGGTTGACGCCCAGAATGTTGCGGGCCAGGAAGACGCCGCGATGGATCGGGGAGCTCGTCCCGGGATACGAAAGATTGGCGAGAATGTACGGATGCGTGAGGAGGCCTTTTCGTTCGTCCGCTTTCAGGGAGACCTTCTGGAACGGGGCGTCGGCGGGCAGGTCGACGCCATACAGGGCGGCCAACCGACCGTTGAGGTAAAGATCCCCGGTTTGAAAGAACTGACGAAAGTCGGACGTCTTCGAACCGACGACATCATCGAGATACAGATCGAGCGACGTTTGCAGGTCAGCGACGACGGCCGCGTCGAACTTCGGAAAGATCTTCGCGTCTTTGGGCAGCTCAGCGATTTGATCGAGCTTGAGCCATTGGAGCAGAATGGCGTGCAGTTTCGCCTGGGCCCGCGGCTCGGCGAGCATGCGTTTCGCCTCGCGCACGACATCGCCCTGTGTCGTCAAATTGCCCGTGGCCGCGGCGTCGAGAAGCGTTCGATCGGGAATCGAATCCCAGAGGGCGAACGACAGACGCGAGGCTGTGTCGAACGCATCGCCCGCCCCCGGTTCGCGGTAGAGAAAACGGGGCGATTGCAGCACGAGCAGCACGACGCGTTTGACGGCCGTGTCGTCGTCCTTG
>JBAXFO010000561.1:0-3911 GCA_037139885.1 Planctomycetota bacterium | reverse complement strand
CGCCGAGCTCATGAAGCTCGGCGCCCAACCCGCCGAAGGAGGCGCGTTCATGCTCGACGGCGCCGCTCCGGACAATCACGATGTTATTTTGGCATGGGTCCAAAACGGCAAAGTCGATCGCATTCTGGCGCGGAACAAGAACGCCATGGCGCTCAAAAATGAAGAACAAGCCTCCCGCACCATCCTCGAACAATGGGCCCGCGACTCCCGCGCCCTCGGCTGGCCGAACCGTCAAGACACCCTCAACCAACGCCTCCAAAGCCTCGCCACCCGCGACGACCAAACCCGCTTTCGCCTCTACTGGCAAAACGAAGCGAACGGCCTGGCCATCTATTCGGAATGGAAAGACCTGAAGTAATGCCAGCAAGCACTTGGAAGAACCACGTTTAAGCCAAGTTGTCCCCCAATTTCCGCTCCCGGCTGCGTCGCTGCCCGCGCCCGGCGGAGAATAAATTCGCTAGATCAGGGTTCGAGCGCGGGGAACCTTGTCGGATCTCTTCGGCGCGGTAGAATTGGATTGCTCGGCCATACCAATCGCCGAGCGAATTCTCGTGGCGGCGTAGCTCAGCCTGGTTAGAGCAGCGGCTTCATAAGCCGCGTGTCACTGGTTCAAATCCAGTCGTCGCTAATTGAAAGCCGGTCCTTTGGGGCCGGCTTTCCTCATTTCATAAACCCAATCCAGAATCACATTTGCGACTCAAACTCTCGCCAGTCAAGGCTCAGAATCTTCCACTCCTGTTGCCTATCCCGCAGAGCTCCGGAATAATGTGTTGCGCGATGTGTTGCGCGATCCGGACTTCAGTCGCAAATTGGAAGAGTTACGCGATGGCCGACAACCTCCCGCTCCACAAGCACATCAAGGTGTGGATCAAGCGCCGCAAGAACAACTCTCGCGCGGACGGCACGAAATCCGTCAGCTTCACGCTGGAGTGGGTTGAGTTCGGTAAACGGACCTTCCAGTCGCTTGGCAAGCACGCTACGCTCCGCTTGGCCCGCGAGGCGGCGCGACTGAAGGAGCAGCAACTCAACTCGCTCGAACGCCACGCGTCCCTTGATCCGATTACATGGGATGACTTCATCAAAAAGTATCTCGAAATGACCTATCCCGGCCACGACCTCCCGCTCACGCAGCGGCGAGATGCGGAAAAAACATGGCCCAAGAGCCGCAACACGAAACGGCGAGAACAACAGGCGATCGACAACTTCGGCCGCATCATCAAGCCGGGATGGTGCCACGAGATCACGGCCGAGCACCGCGATCTCTTCATCCAATCGAGGTTGCCGGAAGTCGGCTCTGCCCTGAGTGTCGACGCCGAACTTCGGACCTTGCGGTTGCTGTGCAATGTCATGAAGGAATGGAAACATCGGGGCAGCAACGAGAACCCTTTCGCCGGCCGCGGCAAGGCTTCGGTTGGCAGTCGGCGAAAGCGGTCGAAGAGGCAGGAAGACAAGTCGCCCAAGGCGAAACACCTCACTCGACCGCAAATCGTCGCAATTCTCGATCGAGCGGATGCCGAAGTGGCGGAGGACCCGACCTGGGAAAAGAAACGCCTGCGTGCATTGATCTACTTCGTCGCCTACACCGGCGCCCGAATCAAAGAGGTGCTCCACCTGGAATGGAAGGACATCGATTGGGACAAGGGCGTCGCGTGGCTCTTCTTCAAGGTTCAAAATGCGTTGAAGACCGACGGCTCGGAGGCCCCCTTTGGGCTGCCCGATCGCCTAATCGAAGTCGTCCGCGGATGGGAGAAGGAAAAGACCTGCGACTGGGTCTTTCCGAACAGCATAAAAACGCCCTGGACGGGTGGAGCCCCCGGCTATCGTCCGTTCGACCAGCTCAAAGATCTCGCGAAGCGAGCCAAAGTCGAACACGCAAACTGGAAGATGTTTCGGCACTCGTTCGACACGCACGGCAAGGGGCACTTCGGCCTCACACGGGAGCAGATGAAGAACCAATTACGGCATTCCACGGAAGAAACACAAAAACACTACGATCACGACGATCTTCAAAACCTTCGCGAGGCCGTCAAGAACATCGACTTTCGCGGGTGAACTACTTTTTTCGCTTGTTGAGCAGGTCGGCCGCGGTGCATTGGCGATTCGATGCGATGAATTTGCGCAAGCTGTCGACCGGAACGATTCGGCCTCTCTGATCCCCGTACTGCACGTACTCGATCCTGTGCGTGCGAATCAGATATTCGATCGTCGCGACTTCGACACCCAAGAATTTCGCTGCTTCCTCCTTGGAGAGAGCCTCGGGCGGCAATCCGGAAACGCCAGCCGAGGGCAATTTGTCGAGAGCGACTGCCAACCGCTCCAGCATCGGCAAAAGCAGATCGCCAGTCAGCGAAGCGGGGATCGCAACGTCTTCGGCCTCGGCCGGCTCCGAATCGGCACCTCGATCTTGCTCGACCACAACGGAAAGCAACGATGCTCGCGTCGTCGGCGTCGGGAACGGGCCGTCCGGCGCCGGCAGCCACTGTATTGCCCCCATCGCCCGCAACAGCCGCCGTAACTCTTTGATCCAGTCCCATACGATCTCGATGCCTTCTTCGAGCCTCAGCCTGCTTGATTCGAGTCGCGCCGAGAATGCCGACGAGGCGTCCGCCCAGGCGACCCCGACCGATGGCGCAAGGCGCTCCCGGATTTCGGTGATGCAGTTGATGTGGCGGGCGTGAAGTTTGCCGTATTTGCTCCAGGACCGATCAACTTCGATCAAGTCGCCCGAGAAGTGCAACAACAACTCGTCGAACTCGCCCTTGCCGAGGAGAAGTTCAGGCGGTTCGTCAAAGCCCCGCAGAGCGAGCAGATGCGCGAACAGCGGTTCCGACAAATGGTCGTGAGCGAAAGCGTAGAACCTCGGGCTGTCGAAATGCTCATTGACGTTGTCGAGAACATACCGGCTGAGATTGAGGTCAAATTTGTGCAGAGTCTGGCCGAGTAGCCGTCCATTCTGTGCGCATGGGGCGGCGGCTTGAGCGTCGCAGTTGGACGCAGGTGTGAACGGGGAGTGGCGTTTGGGAGAAGGCGGGGCGGACGGGGCCGCTATCCGCCGTCGGGAACTGGGACGGGCAACACTTTGTCGAGAATGGATTGGGCGGGCGGTTGCAGTTTCAGCTTCTTCAGGAGCTTTGTAAAACAGCTTTGGCCCGCTTGCCGCCAGCTGTCGATTTCGGCGATGACGCTGGCGAGCGTGAAGGTCGGCAAATACACCCGCAGCGATTCCAGGACGCTCACGACAATCGTTTGCCGGCGGGCGCCGACCAGGGTCTTGCTCGTTCGGCCGGTCTTGCGTGCCTCAGCCGGGCCACGCAGAGTTCGTTCCGCTTCGTTGTTCGTGCCGGCCACGGGTTGGCTGGCGCCGTTGGGTTGAGTCGCCGGCGCGGCCGTCACGAAGGTGAACAGTTGCTTGTCCAGCATGAGCCGCATCACTTCGTTGACCAGCAAACGATAATCATTCTCGGGGCCGTCTTCGAGCGGCGGCAAATCCAAAGCCCACAGCGGCGCGCACAACTCCAGAATTTCGTCGTCCAGGCCGGCGACTTTCGCCGCGCGGCCCGGTTCGCTCAGTCGGCCGTCGCGTTGCACCCGGCACGCCTGGCGATAGATCTCCAACAGGCGATCGGTTAACTGGCGATACTCGTGATTGGTCGGTTCGTGCAGCGTCAGCTTGATCGCTTTGCGCAGCAGATGAGCCCAGCACTTTTGCGACTGGGAAAAGTTCGCATAGACCGCCGCGTCGTCGCTGATGACGACGCCCGCGAACGTCGCCGGGTCGAGGATCTGTTCGAGCGTTTGCGCATCTTTATGCACGCCGAAGAACAGCACGCGAGCCTTTTCGGAAAGAAAAGCCCAGACGCTGTTGATGCTCCAACTCGTCTCGTCGGCATGCACCACCATCGAGTTGGCCA
>JBAXFO010000560.1:0-3920 GCA_037139885.1 Planctomycetota bacterium | reverse complement strand
AAAGCTCGACGATCATCTTGCGGTATTCATGCAGCTTGGGCGTATGCGTCTGAATCCGCATCCCCTCCGCCGCCTTGGTGACGCACGCCGCCTGAAGCTTTGGCGATCCTTCGACTTCGACCAGACACAGCCGGCACGCCGCCACATCAGAGACGCCATTGAGATGGCAGAGCGTGGGGATTTTGACCCCCGCCTCCTTCGCCACCGTGAGCAAAGTCTCGTCGGCGCTGGCGCTGACGGGTTGGCCATTGATGCTGAGCGTAACGACAGGCATGGCGGCGAATCTCCTGGTCAGCGTCCGACGAATGTCATCGTACGCATCCTTCGTTTCCGACAATCGCTTACGACATCACCAGCGGCAACGACCGCTGCAGACGCGGCGCGATCGGCTGCAGCAAGGCCTCGTATTCATTCCGAAAATACCGCAGCGTGCTGAGCACCGGGTTGGGCGCCGTCTGCCCCAGCCCGCACAGACTGGTTTCCTGAGTCATGTGGCAAAGGCTCACGAGGCGGTCGAGGTCGAGCTGCGTCGCTTGTTTGCGGGCGAGGCGGTCGAGCAGGCCGTGCATTTGCACGGTGCCGGCCCGGCAGGGAACGCATTTGCCGCACGATTCGTCCATGCAAAATTCCATGAAGAAGCGGGCGACTTCGACCATGTTCGTGTCTTGATCCATGACGATCATGCCGCCCGAACCCATGATGGAGCCGAGCTGGGTGAGCGAATCGTAGTCGACGGGGACATCGAGTTTGTCGGCGGGGATGCAACCTCCGGAGGGGCCGCCGGTTTGCACCGCTTTGACCCGGCCATTGGGGACGCCGCCCCCCATATCTTCGACGATGGTGCGCAGGGGCGTCCCCATCGGCACCTCGATCAGTCCCGAATTGCGAACCTTGCCGGTGAGCGAGAAGACCTTGGTCCCCTTGCTGCGTTCCGTGCCGATCGAGGCGAACCATGCGGATCCGCGCCGCATGATGGCGGGAACGTTCGCGTAGGTTTCCACATTGTTGATGAGCGTCGGCTGCCCCCAAAGACCCGACTCCGCAGGATAGGGAGGACGCACGCGCGGCACGCCCCGCTTCCCCTCCACCGAGGCGATCAGCGCCGTCTCTTCGCCGCAAACGAAAGCCCCCGCGCCGATGCGGACTTCCACTTTGAAATCGAAGTGAGAGCCGAAGATGCCGCTGCCGAGCGCGCCGAGGCGAGTGGCTTGCTGAATCGCCTTGCGCAGCCGCGTGACGGCGAGGGGGTATTCCGCACGGACATAAACGTATCCCTGCGTCGCCCCGACAGCGAAGCCGGCGATGGCCATGCCTTCGAGGACGCGATGCGGATCGTCTTCCATCACGCTCCGGTCCATGAACGCGCCGGGGTCGCCTTCGTCGCCGTTGCAGATGACGAACTTGGGTGACGTCGGCATCTTCGCGACCGTGCCCCATTTGAGCCCGGTCGGATAACCCGCGCCGCCGCGCCCGCGTAAACCGCTCCGCGTCATCTCCTGGACCACGTCCGCGGGCGTCATCTCGTTGACGACACGATCGAGCCCCAAATAGGCCCCGGCGGAGATGGCGTCTTCGATGCGTTCGGGATCGATGCGGCCGCTATTCTCGCGGACAATGCGAAGCTGCCTCGCGTAGAACGGTTGCTGCAGATCGCCGCGTGCGGCCGTCGCCGGCGCTTCACCGGCCAATTCCCCCACGATCGAATCGGCGAGTTCGGGCGTGACGCGTTCGAAGAGGAGTTGGTCCGGGCTGATTTCCACGAGCGGGCCCTGACCGCAAAACGCCAGGCAGCCGACGCCGACGACTTCGAGGCGCTCGCCCAATCCCCGCTTCGCGATCCCGCGTTCGAGTTGGCTCTTCACGTCGAGCGACCGGGCCGATTGGCAGCCCGTGCCCGTGCAACAAAGGATGCGCGTCGGTTTGCGATTCGCCAGTTCGCGCCCGGCGATCGCGGGCAGCTCAGTTCGATCCATGGGCCAACCAACCTTTCAGATGCGTGGCGATGTCGTCGACGGTCTGCTTGCCAGCCGTCGCCTGATCGTAAACGACGGCGGGAGCGATGCCGCAAGCGCCGATGCAGCGCGCCGTGAGGACGGAGAGTTTGCCGTCGCGCGTCGTCTCTCCCGCCTTGCAGCCGGCGAGAGCTTCCGCCTTTTCGAGCAAGCGATCGGCTCCTTTGACGTAACACGCCGTCCCCAGACAGACGACGCACGCATGCTCCCCCTGCGGCTTGAGCATGAAGAGGTGATAGAACGTCGCCACGCCATAAACCCGACTCGGCGGCAACTTCAAACCGCGCGCCACATGCCGCAGCGTCGCGTCATCGAGATAGCCGAACAGATCCTGCGCCTTGTGCAAGACCTCGATCAGAGCGTCCTGCCGAAACTGGCATTTCTTGAGGGCGGCATCCAGCATTTTCATGCGCTGGTCGGGCTTCGTAGGGGGAGCGGTCGTCATGAGGCGCCTCGATGAAATCGGGTCGAGATGCGAAACCCATTGCAAACATCGCGCCACATCCAAACGCTTCAAACCGCTTCGCCGCGAAGACTCTGTTGCATTACGAAAAAATTCGACCGGCAACTCTTCCGCCAAGCATAATTCGGGAACGAATCTTTCCGCAAAGAAAAAACGCCCGCGATTCAACCGCCAAGGCGCACCGTTTGAGTGTGCGATTTCGGTCAAGGTGCGTTCCAAGTGTGCCAGTTCGGGCACGCGCGACGGAGAGTCTTCTCGAGATCTCGATTTTCGCCCGCCAGAATCACGCGAGA
Organism: Planctomycetota bacterium; assembly: GCA_037139885.1. Lineage (GTDB taxonomy): Bacteria > Planctomycetota > Planctomycetia > Gemmatales > Gemmataceae > JAIEPT01. Next base: position 1,152 of record JBAXFO010000560.1, on the reverse strand, counting down.
CGCACGCTGTGCGTTTCGAAAGCGACCCGCGAAGAGCCTGCGGCATGACGCTTGCAATAGGTTTCCCCGAAGGAGACCTCTCATGCCCTCATGCAAAACACTCGACGCCAACGAAGCGGTCGCCGGCGTTGCGTATCAACTCAGTGGCTATCCGAAAAGAATCCCTGGAAAAACCGCGATTACGCTGCCGCCCGATAGTGAAAAACCTGTGGCGTTTTGCTCGGAGCCAATCGGCGGAGCATCAGGTTGATCGAACTGATGCGGATCATCGATTCGCTCGAATCAACGCGACGTTCGTAGTCCTTACTGTTTCTTCGGTATCGTCCGTTCCAGGCATTGGTGCGTTCCACGACCCAGCGTTTCGGCAACTTCACGAAGCCTTTCGTGCCCGGTGGTCGCGAAACAACTTCAATCGTCCAACCCGGACGATGGGCGTCCACCCATCGGTAAAGTTCATGGTTGTGGTATTTGCCGTCTGCCCAGATCTTCTCCATTCGCGGCATCGCTTTGGGGTCGGCTCGTTCAAGCAATTGCGGCGCCGCGACACCGTCGTCGACTGCCGCCGAGGTCACCATCACGCACAGCAAAAGGCCCAGTGTATCCACGAAAAGATGGCGTTTTCTCCCGGTGATCTTCTTGCCGCCGTCGTAGCCACGCTCGCCCCCTTGCTCGGTGGTCTTCACCGTTTGACTGTCGATGCTCCCCGCACTGGGAGTTGCTTCACGCTCGGCAGCGACGCGGACGAGAGCACGCAACGCATCCATGATTCGCTGCCAGGTCCCGTCGTTCCGCCACGCCGCGAAGTAATCGTACGCTGTACTCTTGGGAAGCAGATCGTGCGGCAGCATGTCCCATTGGCAACCGCTGCGATTCAGGTACAAGATCGTATTGATCACTTCACGTATATCGACTTCGCGATGCCGGCCACCATGCTTGGCCGGAGGGATCAACGGCTCAAGAATGACCCATTGTTCGTCCGTCAGATCCGTCGGGTAAGCCTTGCGCGTCGCGGTCTGCATTTGTACACTCCTTTGCAACTGGGATGCACCATACTCCGCAAACCAGGGAATCCAGACAATGGCAGCTTTCCGGATAGCCACTAAGAACTTCGACCTCGGAACCCTGGGCTGGGCCGCGATGCGACCTAGCCGA
>JBAXFO010000559.1:0-3921 GCA_037139885.1 Planctomycetota bacterium | reverse complement strand
GAGTTTAACGTCCGGCAGGGGGCCTTTCGCGAGTTCTTGCGGAACACTCTGCCGCAAAGAATCGAGGCGTTGGTCCTTTCGGCCACTGTCACGGCGAACAAGGACATTCTCAAGTACTTGCGTACGAATCTTGACGATGCCCATTACCAAACGCTGCGCGCGGCCGTTCAGCGCGGCGGCACGTTTCATGGAGCCAAGAAAATCGACCTCCCGCTCGATTTCGCACTCCGCTTTGAAGAACCGATTGCCGCGGTTTGGGGGAAACAAATTCTCAAGGAAATTCGCGGACGAACGAAAGAGTATGGGGATGATTGCGTCCGATTGGTCGAGCGGGTGGTGGAGTGGGCGGAATCGCAAGGAGCCCGAATCCAGCCGCAAGTGCTGCTGGCCCAACGCGATGAGATCAAGGCGGATGCAAAGAAATTGGAGGCAGTCGGTCGGGAAATGGTCAATGAGCTTCGCGATGACGTAAAGAATCGGCTCGCCAAAGAGATCGAAGGCCCGATCCGAAAGCGTTGCAGAAAATTTATCGAGAAGGACGAGCATTGCGGCAAGGGAGCAACAGCACGAATCAAAAGCCTGTTCAAGGAACTCGCCGACGAGGCAACGGAATCCGCAACGAAGCCGACTAACTTGATCCTTGCCTCGTGCTTTCGCGAAGTCGAAAAAGAGATTCTGGCGGTATTTGAACATTATCAAGACCCCCTGACCGCAGCGGCCGAAGCGATTGTCGCCTCGCACGAACAGCGGACCAAACGAAGCGATGCGCAACGCCGCAAAAAGGTACTTGCGGAGGCGGCAGAGGTATTGGCCGCGTGCCCTTGGAACGGTGCTGACGAGGCGAATCCCGAGCAAGCGAATCCTCCGAAAGGCGGCGAACTGTGAGCATCAAGTCACCCATCGTCCACAAGGATTTGGCGTCTTTTCCCGCCTGCGTGCTTCGGGAATTCGAGGAATTCGGATTTGCGTCGGCCGATGTCGTTTACCCGCCGCGGCGGTTGCTTGCCGATCAACAGGCCCAAGTCCCCATCGTCGAAGTGAGCGTGGATGCGAATCGACTTCGCCGGCTTCCGACGCCCACGCAATTGCTCGACAACGCGCTGCCCGACGACAACTGGATGGCACTGAGCCGCCGCAGCTTGGCCCGCTTGCGTGCATTCTTTCTGGTTGTCGAAGACCCGCAGCGCCGTCTGGATGCACGCGAGGTCAGCACGCTCTCCCATCAGGTGAGCTTGGTTCGGCATGTCCTCGAAAGCGAGAAACTCACGCGGGTGTTGATCGCCGATGAAGTCGGTCTTGGAAAAACGGTCGAGGCCGGGCTTCTGATTTCGCAATTGCTGGAACAGAACGCCGGACTTCGCGTCCTTTATCTGGCCCCCGCGAGGCTCGTCAACAACGTCCGCCGCGAGTTCGAGCGGCTCAACCTACCGTTTCGTCAGTGGTCCGCAATCGATGCCGATGCTCGGCTGACGGATACTCGGGTGATCGCCAGCATTCATCGAGCTGTGCATCCACGCCACTACCAAGCCGTGGTCAATTCCAACGTCTGGGACGTCGTCATCGTCGATGAATGTCATCATTTATCCGATTGGGGTGTGGGCGGGGGCGATCCTCGCGAGAAGTTCAAACTCGTTCGCGATGTCATCAAGAAGCAGCCCGAGAACGGCCGCGTGATATTTCTCAGCGGCACGCCCCATCAAGGCAACGTCAGCCGGTTTGAGAACTTGCTGGGCCTCTTGCAAGGACCGAACGAGACGGCCGAAGCCATGCGCGGACGGGTCATCTATCGCACGAAAGAAGATGTCCGCGATTGGAATGGCAAGCCGCTGTTTCCCAAGCGGCAAGTGAACGAACCGATGGTGATCGATCTCGGTCCCATCTATCGGGCCTGGGTCCAAGCGATTCACGACTTCTATCGCCCGCCCAAGGAAAATCGCAAACCGGGAGAGGCCCAGAAGCGAGCCGCCGGCTGGCGACTTGCTCAGGCTCTGCAATGGGCGGTTTCAAGCCCGCAGGCGGGGCTCGGATATCTCGTCCGCCAAGCACTCCGCGCGGGATTGGACCTTGGAAGCAAACCGCTGGAATCCGCGATCGGTGCGTTGAGACCCTATCGTACTGGGAAAGCCGACGAGCCGATTCCCACCCTTTATGAGCGAATCGTCAAGGAAGTGACCAAGCAAAAGGATTCGGCGGACGTCGAGGATATTGAAGACGATGTGGCAGAAGAGAAAGAGATTCAGAAGGAGGCGCTGGAGAACCTGCTTACGGAAGGAATCTCCGTGATTCGCGAATCGGGCGACCACAAGTGGCGAGCCATTAAGGAGAAACTCCTTGACCCGGCGGGTACGGAGAAGATCGTCTTGTTCGCACAACCGATCGAAACCGTAACTTCGCTGGCGAATTTCTTGAAGAAGCTCACGGGTAAAGCGCCGGCGATGATCGTTGGCGGACAGACCGATGATGAACGTCAGAAAGAGGTCGATAACTTCTGGAAGCCCGATGGCCCCCAGTTTCTCGTTTCATCACGAGCCGGCGGCGAAGGCATCAACCTCCAAGTCTCTCGCCGGCTGATTCACATCGACGTGCCCTGGAACCCGATGGACCTCGAACAGCGAGTGGGGCGAGTTCATCGGTTTGGATCGCGGCAAACGATCCTGGTCGATACTGTCGTCGTCAAAGACAGCCGGGAGGCTCAAGCGTATCGCATCGCCCGCGAACGATTACGGCTCATCACGGCAACGCTTGTGAAGGATGAGAAGTTTGAGGCCGTTTTCGCTCGCGTCATGTGTCTTCTGCCGCCCGAAGGACTGCAAGATGTCCTTCTGCAAGAGTCCTTCGGCCCCATTCGGCCCGAGGGGCAGGAGCAAATTGCTCGCATGGTTCAAGAAGGCTTTCAGAACTGGTCGGAATTTCACGACAAGTTCGCCGAGAGGCAGCAGCAAATTCGCCTTGAAGACCCAGGATTGGCGAAATGGAAAGATGTCGAACGCTTCTTGCTCGATCATGCGGAAGCGCAGCAACGGGAGGGCTTCAGCGCGCAACGGTTTGCCGAGCAAGACGGTCAATTCGTCGCCGCCGACGAAGCTGTGAGCGTTTTGAAGATGCCTGATGGTAACAGTTACTTCTGTGACGACACGGGGGGAGCGCCGGTCTTCGGCCCAGATGGTCAAAAGGCGAAACAAATCGGCTTGAACATGAAGCCGGTCGCTGACCTGCTCCGCAAACTCGCGTTTCCCCCTCTTCCATCGGGCGGCGCATTCTTGCGCTGGTCGAAAGATGCTCCCGTTCCGCAGACCTCGACATTCCCCTTCGGCGTTCTGGTATTCCTTCGTCAGACGGTTAAGCCCGACCACCGAGTCGGCTACGTCGAACTGGCCGCATCGCTTCATACCTACATCATTGCCTCAGATGGAACGAAGAATGAGATCGTCGGCAAGGAGAAAGCGGCGATCCTCGATGGCCTGATACGCTCGGCACCGTTACGCAACAAACCCGAGACCCCAGAGTTGCTCGAACGGTTGAAACAGCGCGAAAGCGAACTCGCAGGAAATCTGTGCAAACCTGCTGAAACTGAGTTTCGCGCCGGGATCAGATACGCCGTCACGCCCCTGCTGGCGGCGATTGTAGTCGAATAAGCGAAAAGCGTCGGTCTGAGACGTTCCAGCAAATACGCGAAGCCAGGACGCGAGCCGCCACGAACTGCCTAGCAAAACAGAACCAACGCGAGGCGTTGCCTTTCAGGGGCCTCGCGACGTTTACCAATGCGGTTGGCGCATATCGGCACGAGTTCGACGTACTAGGAGGCCCCCATGATTGATCGCCAAAGAGGAGCATTGATCGGATTGGCCGTGGGTGACGCCTTGGGCGCTGCGGTCGAATTCATGTCCCCAGGGAGCTTTCCGCCCGTCACTGGCTATCGTG
>JBAXFO010000558.1:0-3925 GCA_037139885.1 Planctomycetota bacterium | reverse complement strand
CATCGTCCCTGCCGAGAAGTCGACCGCCGAGAACATCAATTTCATGATGCGGAACGGGTGCGGCATCGTCTGCCTGGCGCTGTCGCAGGCGATCTGCAGTCGCCTGGGGCTCGAGCCTCAAGGCGCTCAGGCGGCTGACTCCGTGTCGACGCCGTTCACCCAATCGATCGACGCCCGGACCGGCATCACCACCGGCACGTCCGCGTTCGACCGGGCGCGGACCGTCGCCGTCTGCGTCGACGACAATAGCGGGCCTGGCGACATCGTTCGCGGCAAGGGGCATGTCTTCGGCCTGCGGGCGCGCGATGGCGGCGTGCTCGTGCGTGCGGGGCATACCGAGGGGAGCGTCGATCTCGCTCGCCTGGCCGGCTTCAAGGAGGCGGCGGTGATTTGCGAGATCGTCCGCGCCGATGGCCACATGGCCCATCTCGCGGAGCTGCGCGAGTTTTGCGCGACGCATCAATTGAAGATGTGCACCATTGAGGAGCTCATCAAGTATCGCCGCCGCAACGAACGGCTCATTCGCCGCGAATTGACGTTGAAGCTGCCGACGAAATTGGGCACGTTCGATGTCATTCCTTATACCTCGATCGTCGATTCCGAACCGCACCTGGCGTTGTGCATGGGGGGCATCGGCGTTGAAGTGAACGGCGCCGTGCCCGTGCAAACGGAAGCCGCCCTCGTACGTATCCATAGTCAATGTCTCACGGGGGATGTGCTCGGCAGTCTCTTGTGCGATTGCGGCTCCCAGCTTCAATCGGCCATGTCGCAAGTGGCGGCGGCCGGGAAAGGCTGCGTGCTGTACATGCGGCAAGAGGGGCGGGGAATCGGTCTTTTACCCAAGCTTCGGGCATACAAATTGCAACAAGAAGAGGGAGTCGACACCGTCGAGGCGAACCAGCGTCTCGGTTTCGCTCCCGATTTACGGCAATATGGCATCGGAGCTCAGATTCTTTACGATCTCGGCATCCGCGATTTGCGCTTGCTCACCAACAACCCACGCAAGATCGTCGGCCTCGACGGCTATGGCCTGCGCATTGTCGAACGCGTGCCCATCCAGGGGGAGTCGAACCCGAACAACCTGGCGTATTTGAAAACGAAGAAGGAACGCCTTGGGCATTTGCTCGACGAGATCGGCGGCACGCGCTGACGCCGAAGTGACATGGGGTTGTCAATTGTCCCGGGAATTCGGATAATTCCTCGACCAGCTGCGATTCGGATTCCATTGCCCCCACAAGGATGTCAGCGTCGTGGGGCTCATCTTTCGCAAAGGAATTCAACATGTCAGGACGCATCTTCATCACCTTGGCGGCCGCGTTGGCGATTTCGAACGCAGCGTCGGCCCAGGTTTCGATCCGGGCTCCGTTCGTGCGTGTGGAAACCGGCGGCCCGGCCGGAACCTATGTGCGGGCGCCGTTCGTCAATCTGTTTGTGCCGTCGTCCCCGCCCGTTTTTTATGGGCCGCCGCCTTTCATCGTGCCGCCTCCCGTGGTGGGGCAACAACCCTTTCCGGTGAACCCGGGAGTGGCCCAGTTGCCCGCTCCGCGCATCGCGCCGCAGCCCTTGCCGCCGGGGCCGGTCGTCCCCAACGGCGAACCGCCGCTCAATCCCGACCTGGCCCCGCCCGCGCCGGCCGAAGCTCTCAAAACGACGAGCCTGGAAGAGTTCGCCAAGGCGTTCAAGCCGCGGGCGGGGAACTATGAAGTCACCCTCGCCAACCCCATCAACGGCCGTCCGGAAGCCGTCAAGTTTTCATTGCCCGGCGAACCCAAACGCGTGCGTCTGGTCGACAACGGCATCGAATTCATCTACGGTCTGCGGCAGTTCGTTCGCATCGAATTCGATCAAGATGGACCGATCGTCATCTCCCGGTGATTTTCCCGGCTCCGCCTGGTAGAATAGTTCGATGCCCGCCGAGCGAAGCGCGCCCTCGGCGGGTTCACTCTCCGCCGAGGAATGCGACCGTGGGTCTGCTCGATTCGTTCAAGAAGCTCTTTGCACCAGCTTCGAAGTTGCCCGTCATCAATGTGGAAAAGCGCTTCGAACTTCTCGGCCGCACCGGGCAGGGGAGCATGTCGAAAGTTTATCGCGCTCGCGATCGCAACACGGGGCGCATGGTTTGTCTCAAGCTGCTCGACGCGGAGAAGACCGCCAAATTCGAAGCGCGCTTCGCCGGTTTGAATAAGCCGAGCGAGGGCGAAATCTGCACGATGCTCAAGCATCCCAATATCGTCAAGACTCTCGAATACGGCATGACGACCGCGAAAGATCCTTATCTTGTCATGGAGTTCGTTGACGGCGTCGGCCTCAACTTTCTCATCGAAAACAAAAGCCCCAAACTCGAAGGTCATCGCGTCGACTACATGGCCCAACTCGCCGGCGGCATCGAAGCCCTGCATCGGCTCGGCTTCCTGCACCGCGACGTCTGCCCGCGCAACGTCATGGTGACGAACGACGGCGTCATCAAGATCATCGATCTCGGCCTGGCGATTCCCTATAAGCCCGAGTTCTGCAAGCCCGGCAACCGCACCGGCACAACGAATTATCTCGCCCCCGAGCTCATCAAACGGCAAACCACCGATCACCGCGTCGATATGTTCGCCCTGGGAGTTACGGCCTACGAAGTTTTTACGGGCACGACGCCGTGGGAAAAGGCCGCCAGCTTGCAGATGCTGCTCAGCCACATGAACAGCCCGGCTCGGGATCCTCGTGAGATCCGCAAAGATCTGGACGCGGCGACCGTGAAGTTTTTGACCAAAGCGGTCGAACGCGAACCGGCCCGTCGTTTTCAAAACCCCGCCGAGTTTCGCGAGGCCTTGCGGAAGTTGCCGAAACAATAAGGTCTGCCGCGCCGCGGCTCGCCAAATGGTCGGACGGTTTTGGGGTGACTTCATGCAATCGCTCTTCGATCTCGCCGACGCTCCGCCCCCGACAGTCGCCGAACTGACCGCTCAAATCCAGCAGATGCTCGAATCGGGTTTCGCCCATGTGACCGTCGTCGGCGAAATCTCCTCGCTGTCCCGACCCAGTTCTGGGCATCTCTATTTCAACTTGAAAGACGCCCAGGCGTCGATTCGCGCTGTCGTGTGGCGGTCGTCCGTGCGCCGGTTGCAATGCGATCTGGAGAACGGGCTGGAAGTCGTCGCGCGCGGCAAGGTCAGCGTTTATCCGCCGCGGGGCGATTATCAACTCATCCTCGACGAGGTCGCTCCCAAGGGGCTCGGCGCGGCCGACCTGGCCCTGCGGAAGCTCAAGGAGAAGTTACAGAAGCTCGGCTATTTCGCCGCCGAACGCAAGAAGCCGATCCCGCGCTTTCCGCGCCGCATCGCGCTCGTCACCAGCTCCAGCGGGGCGGCCGTGCGCGACATGCTCGCAATCCTCGTGCGCCGCTGGCCCATGGCGGCGGTCGTGATCGGCCCCGTCCGCGTCCAGGGGGACGAAGCTCCGGCCGACATCGCCCGCATGATCGCGCTCGTGGGCAAAGTTCCGGGCATCGATGTCGTCATCCTCGGTCGCGGCGGCGGCAGTAAAGACGACCTCACCGCCTTCAACGATCGCGCGCATCAGATAGCCGTTATACGTGCCGCAGTCTTGCTCAGTCACCACCAAGTCTTGCGTAACATCGACCAGACGGCGTGTCAAGTAACCTGAGTTAGCGGTTTTAAGTGCCGTATCAGCCAGACCTTTACGCGCACCGTGGGTGGAGATGAAGTACTCCAACACGTTCAAGCCTTCACGGAAGTTCGCGGTAATCGGCGTCTCGATGATGGAGCCATCGGGCTTGGCCATCAAACCGCGCATACCGGCCACTTGGCGGATTTGGGCGGCAGAGCCGCGCGCACCGGAGTCGGCCATCATGTAGATCGAGTTAAAAGACTCCTGCTGCACTTGATTGCCATGGCGGTCGGTAACCATCTCTTTGGAG
>JBAXFO010000557.1:0-3928 GCA_037139885.1 Planctomycetota bacterium | reverse complement strand
GGTAAACATCGGCGGCGCGAACGTTGGGATCGGCGATCGATTCCGCCACGAGCGTTCGGCTGGAACGCGTCAAGTCGGCGCTAACGGTCAGCACGTTGCCGTTGATGCCCGTGATTTCGTAAAGGCCGTTGTTCCGCAGCGTGCTCGAAACGAGGACGCTATCGCCTACCTGAAAGCCATCGTCGGCGGCCCAGGCCTTGCCATCGCTGCGCGTGATCGTGCCCGGCGCGAAAGCGACCGCTCCCGTGCCGCGATAAACGCCTTGCGCGGCCGCCAGACGTTGCCCCTCATCGATCGTGTTCGTTTCCAGATCGAGAAATTTCGCCGAGTTCGCGTCCGCGCTCAACGTCACGTTGCGGCCGTAGATTTGGGCGTTCTGCGCGATGAACAAACGCGTTTGAGTGTCTTGATCGCGCAGAAACGGATTCGACGCCAGCAGCGCCAAATCGAGTCCATCGGCCGCCCGCATCTTGACATCGCCCAGCGGACCGGCGCGCAACACAGCTCCCGCACCCACGCTCAGTTTTTGGCCGACGACATCAATGCCGCCCGTCGTCGTCGTGGACATCGCGCCATCGATGTTGACGAGTTCAGCCTGCAGCTTGATGTCGCGGCCGCGAACCGATACCGCTCCGGTCACCGTCAGCGCCGTGTCCTTTTGAAAGACCGCATTCGCGACCGCGGAAAATTGCACTGCAGTCGAAGTGATGTTGACGGTCGCCGCATCCACGGAAAGATTCGCGAACTCGAACGTGCCGGACATTTCGTCCCCTACGGCGTTCGAAGCGATATCGATCGTCACCGTGGGCAGATATTCGAACAACGCCGCCGAGGAAAATTGCAACTGATCGGCGCCCCCTTTCGTCAACACTCGGAGAGCGCCGATTTGGACCGGTTGGCTGGCTCCGTCAACGATTTGACGCGGAATCGTCGCGCCGCGGCCGTTGCTGTCGAGGACGACGCGACTCTGCGTTAGGTCGTCGCTGGACGCCGAGATCGTCTCGGCGCCGAGCGCCTGAATGCGATAGCCGCTGGCTTCGAGGCTGACGCGGATTTGATTGCTGCCCGCATCGCCGTCGAGCGTCAATGTCTTGAAGTCGGGGCTGAACGACACTTTCGCATCGGGTGTGGCCCGCGTTTCCAGAAGCTCAACGATGAGATCGGGACGATTTTGAATGGGGCGGCGAATGGGGCGCGCGAAAACGTTTCGCAGCCACCGGCGCAAAGTCTTGGAAGTCATGAAAAACGCCGAATCGATGAAAGCAGGACACGGCTCACGCAGCGACCGCAACAGACCTTCTGATGCGGCCGAGCCGTCGTCAGCTCAAAAGGCGCACCCTTTTGCTCAAATCCGAACAGGGCGCGCGCAGATGAACAGTCCAGGCAAGAACCTCTACCTTCCCATTTTCGCAAGGTTTGTCAAGGAAAAACAGCTCGCCGAATCCGCAGGTAGGTCTTTCAACTTAGCTGCGAACGGGCGCCGCCTTGCGCCCGTTCGCGGCGCTTCCAGAAACTTGAAGAACGACCGTTCCATTTTGGGTGGCGATCGTTTCCGTCAGCGCAGCGAGGCCCAAGTGCGCCGGTTGAGCAAAATGAGCAACGTCGTCGTCGCGTAGATCGCATGAAACGCCAGCGCGATGAACCACAGCACGGCCTGGCCGATCGAATCGTCGCGATTGCCCCCATCGATCGTCAGCGCGAGGGCGATGAGATAGATCAGCAGCGCCGACATGATCACCGAATAACCGGCGAGGTAGAGGCTGATGGTGCGGCCCCAGCGGCGGCCGTTGAGGAGCCCGATGCCCGCGATGATCTGCAAAACAAACGACACGGCGCTCGCCAGGCCCGTGGCGAGCATGATGACGCCTTCATGCTTGATCAAGTCGCCGGGGAGGAAGTTGCCGTTGCCGTTCGCGTTACCGAAGACAGCGAAAACGAAGCCGCAGAAGAACAAGCACGTCGAACAGAGAGCGTTGAACCCGCACATGACGAACGTGACGATGGCGACCGCGACGATGCCCGACCGACCGCGCGCGGTGGGCGCGGGCCGGAAGTCTTCGTCATCGTACCAAGAGTCGTCCCATTTGCTCATAATTCACCGCAGTCAAGGATAGAACTCTGACGCACGGCAAGCAATCTTCGGTTGCGCGCCGCGCGCGGGATTCCGTCGGTATACTGACTCTTTCCCCTCCTTGAGATCCCTCATGCCGCACGCACTTTTAGATTCCGACGATGCCGCGATCTTCAATGTCGCCACCAAGGGGCCCGGCGCCGAGGGAAAGTTGCCCCTCACCGAGAAACAGCTTCTCGAAGCGCCCAGCGGCGATCTGTTCGGCTGGTCGCTCGATGTCGGCATGGGCTGGAATCCGTCTGAGTTGGGACGACCTGAGTTCTTGATCCTGAGCACGGCCGGCGGTTTACGCGCTGAAGATGGCCGACCCATCGCCCTGGGTTATCACACCGGGCACTGGGAAGTCGGCCTGCTCGTGAAGGCGGCGGCGGAGGAGATCAAGTCCCTCGGCGGCATTCCGTTCGCCGGCGCCGTCACCGATCCGTGCGATGGCCGGACGCAGGGGACGACGGGGATGATGGATTCCCTTCCCTTTCGCAACGACGCCGCGACGGTCTTGCGCCGCCTCATTCGTTCGCTGCCGACGCGGCAGGGCGTGCTGGGCGTCGCCACCTGCGACAAGGGATTGCCGGCGATGATGATGGCGTTGGCGGCGATGACATCGCTGCCGAGCGTGCTCGTCCCCGGCGGCGTCACCCTACCCCCGATCGAAGGCGAAGACGCAGGCAAGATTCAAACCATCGGCGCCCGCTTCGCACATGGCCTCATCACTCTCGATGAAGCCGCGGAGCTCGGTTGCAAGGCGTGCGGTTCGCCGGGCGGCGGGTGTCAATTTCTCGGCACGGCCGCGACGTCGCAAGTCGTCGCCGAGGCTCTTGGCATGGCGATTCCTCATTCGGCCCTGGCGCCGTCCGGACAGCCGATCTGGCTCGACATGGCCAGGCGTTCCGCGCGGATTCTCGTCGAACGGCGCCGGCAGGGACTCACCAGTGCGCACATCGTCACGCCCGCGGCCTTGAAAAACGCCATGGTTGTGCATGCCGCCTTCGGGGGGTCGACGAATTTGCTTCTGCACATTCCCGCGATCGCCTTCAGCGCGGGACTCAAACGCCCGACGGTCGAAGATTGGCAAGCGGTCAACCGCACCGTGCCGCGACTTGTCGACGCCTTGCCCAACGGACCTGTGGGCCATCCGACCGTGCAAGTCTTCCTTGCGGGCGGCGTCCCGGAAGTGATGTTGCATCTGCGCGACCTGGGCTTACTGGACGAGTCGGCCCTCACGGCGACAGGCGAACCGCTCGGCGGCGTCCTCGACTGGTGGCGCGGCAGCGAACGCCGGCGCCGGCTGCGCGACCTGCTCCACACGAAAGACCGTATCGATCCTGACAACGTCATCATGAGCCCGCGCCGGGCCCTCGAACGCGGCCTCACCTCGACGGTCACCTTCCCCCGCGGCAATCTCGCCCCCGAGGGGAGCGTCATCAAGAGCACCGCGATCGACGCGAGCGTCATCGATGCCGACGGCGTCTATCGCAAGACTGGTCCTGCGCGCGTCTTCATCACGGAAGCCGCCGTCATCGCGGCCATCAAGGCGAAGGCGATTCATGCGGGGGACATCATCGTGCTCATCTGCCGGGGACCGATGGGGGCGGGCATGGAGGAGATTTATCAGGTGACCTCGGCGCTCAAGCATCTCGCGTTCGGCAAGCATGTCGCCGTCATTACCGACGCCCGCTTCTCGGGGGTTTCGACGGGAGCCTGCATCGGCCATGTCGGCCCCGAGGCGCTCGCCGGGGGCCCCATCGGAAAAATCCTGGAAGGCGACCGCATTCAAATCGTCGTCGACCGAACCAACAA
>JBAXFO010000556.1:0-3932 GCA_037139885.1 Planctomycetota bacterium | reverse complement strand
GCCTCCTTGTATACCTTCGCCGCCCCCGTCGCCGCGGTCGCTTCTTCGGCCCTCAGTTTCCGGGAACGGTCCTTCGGCTCGCCCCGCTCGTTGACCCCCAACGTCTCCAGTTTCGCCGTAGCCTCCTTGAACCGGCGTTCCGCTGCAGCCCATTCCGGATTCGCCTGGATTCCGGTCTTCAGGACGGACTCGTATTCCTGCCGGGCCTCCTCCATGGACTTATTCATGGCCTCTTCGGCCCTGAGTCGCTGCGCGGCCCTGCGCTCCTGGCCCGCCTGATCCAGCAAGACCTTCGCCCGGCTCTCGAAGTAAGGTAAGCATCCTTGACCTCGCACCTTCCATGTCAGCCACTCCAGCATTACAGACATGTCGAAGACGGTCGGGTACGCCTCCTCGACCTTCCCCTCGGCGATCTGCCGGTATACCTCGCCCTCACGCCTCGTGAGTTCTGCATACGCGAGATTCTTCCGTTGCTTAAATGCCTCGTCGTTCTTCGCCGGACGCCAGGACTCGCGCAGGGTTTGCCACGGCAACGCGGACACATCGCCCGCCGCCGCGGGCTTCTCCTGGGCCCGCGCCGCCAGCCCCGGCGCGCACAGCACAACAGCCGCCATCAGCCCGTACACCATCAGATCGGAGACCCTCATACACTTCATCGCATCGCTCCGTTCAGGTCTTGTTTGCCGTGGCCGTCAGCCGCTCCATTCGTCGCTGCTACTTCGCATTCTCCGCCGGCGAATCCTCCAGCACGACCCGGAAGCCGATCGTCGCATTGCGCCAAATGGCGTCATGGAACGTGTAGCTTCGGGCCGCGGACCGGCAAAGTCGGACGCCGCTTGCCCAACCGCCGCCGCGCACGACGTGGTCGCCACACGTGCTATCCCCCATGTGACTCTTCGGCCCCGTCGGATCGGTCGCAGCCTGCGACGGGTATGCGAAATACCAGTCGGCGCACCATTCTTGGACGTTGCCCAACATGTCGTGCAGTCCCCAGGCGTTCGGTTTCTTCTGCCCCACCGGATGCGTGCCCGCGGAGTGGTGATCCTGCTCTTTGTCCATCCAGAGCGTGGAAAGGACACCGCCTTCATAGTCCACTCCGCTGTTGCCGGCATACCAGGCGACGGCGCCCAGTTCGGGACTGTTGTTTCCCCCTTTGATCGTCATCTTGCCGCTATCGAGCGCCGTGGTGGCGCCCGCGCGGCAGGCCCATTCCCATTCCGCTTCCGTCGGCAGCCGGAACTTCCCGCCAGCGCCGCCTTCCTTACCCGCGGTCATCTCACCGAGCTTCGCCATGAACTTTTGCGCCTGGTCGATTCTCACGTTCTCGACCGGCGCCTGCGGCCCGGCATTCTTGAACCAACTGGGGTTGTTCCCCATCACCCGCTGCCATTGCTCCTGGGTGACTTCGTACTTGCCCATCCAGAAGCCCTTCGTCAGCTTCACCCGGTGCAGCCGCTCGTCCACGGACCGGCCTGGCTCGCTCATTGGGCTTCCCATCATGTACTCGCCCGGCGGAATCCACACCAGTTCCAGTTTCACGTTATTGCCCATGTCCACGGTCTTCGCGGTCCCTGGCTTCCTGCCGCTCTCGTAAATCCGCGGCAATGCCGGATCGGGAGCCGGGTCCAAGCCGAGCAGCAGCCATAAGAGGCCGAACCATCCCATCTTCTGCTTGCATATCCAGCGTTCCCGCCAGTAATTGCCGCCGAGGGCCATCTGGTTGTTGTCCGGCATCATCACTCCGTAACCGTGCAAATCGCCTTCCGCCGCTCTCCTCAGACGCTCGTTCTCGCCCTTGTGGAACGCGTTGCTGAACCTCTTGGCCGCGCCTTCGGCTTCCCGGTATTCCTTCACGGCCGCTGCTGCCGCGGTCGTCTCCTCGGCCGTCAATTTGCGGGAATTGTCCTTCGGTTCGCCCTTGACATTGACCTTCAGCGTCTCCAGCTTCCCCGTGGCCTCCTTGAGTCGGCGTTCCGCCGTGCCCCATTCCGGATTCGCCTCCATTCCCGCCTTCAGGGCGGACATGTATTCCTGCCGGGCCTCCTCGCGGGACTTCTTCGCGGCCTCTTCGACCCTGAGCCGCTGCGCGACCCTGCGCTCTTTGCCCGCAGGGTCCAGCAACTTCTCCGCCCGACCTTCCCATAAGCCTTTGCTCTGACCGCCTCTCACATACTCCGTCAGAAATTCCTCCAGAATGTACACGTCCCAGAGGGTCGGAAACGCCTCATCGATCTTCCCCTCATCGATCTGCTTGTAGACCTCTGCCTGCCGCTTGGCCAACTCCGCGATCGCCTGCCTGCGCTTTTCGGCAAATTCCTTGTTGTTCTTCGGCGGCTGCCACGGACTTCGCAAAGCGCTCCAGGGCGCCGCCAGCGGGTCGGCTTTTGGCGGCGCATCAGGTGATTTCTCCTGGGCCCGCGCCGCCGTTGCGCACAACAAAAGACCGAATGCCAGCAGACCGATCGTTGTTCGCTTCATGCCTTGATTCCTTAAGTAGTGACCTTGATTGTTCCACCGACGCCCCGAATCTCGGAACGTCACTTCTTCCCAACCGCTGTCGGCTAAGCGATGATTTCCCTGATCACGTGCCCCTCGACATCGGTCAAGCGAAAATCTCGGCCGTTGTAGCGGTAGGTGAGCCGTTCGTGGTCCAGGCCCATCTGATGCAAGATCGTGGCGTGCAAATCGTGAATATGAGTGCGACCCTCGACGGCGGCGTAGCCGAACTCGTCGGTCGCGCCGTGAACGACGCCGCCACGAATGCCGCCACCGGCAAGCCAGGTCGTGAAGCCGGGGGCGTGATGATTGCGGCCACTTCCTTCGGCGAGAGGAGTACGTCCGAATTCGCCCGCCCACACGACCAGCGTTTCATCGAGCATGCCGCGACGCTTGAGATCGGTAAGCAGTCCGGCGATCGGCTGATCCGTCTGGCCGCACAAGGTGCGATGGAGGCCGTCATTGTTGCCATGAGTGTCCCAATCTGGACCATGAAACAATTGCACGAAGCGCACGCCCCGTTCGACGAGCCGTCGAGCCGTCAGGCAGTCGCGACCGAAGGAGTCCGAGGGCAAGCGACTTGAACCTCTAGGGTCGTTGCCAATGCCATAGAGGCGAAGCGTCTCGGCCGATTCCCGGGACAGATCGACCGCGTCGGGCGCTTCTTTCTGCATGGCAAACGCGAGTTCATAACTGGCGATGCGGGCATCCAACTCGGGGAAATGCGGCGCGGTGGCGCGGTGGCCGCGGTTCAGCACGTTGAGCGCCTCGAGCTGTCGCCGTTGCTCCTCCTCGGGAATATTCGAGGCGGAACGCGCGTTGGAGATGGCGGGGCGATTGTCCCTGCCAAAGACCGTTCCCTGAAAATGAGGAGGAAGGAACGAAGAACTCCAGGCCAGGGGGCCGCCAACTGGTGGAGAGTTCCGGTTCAGCAAGACGACAAAGCCCGGAAGATTTCGATTGGCCGTCCCCAGCCCATAATAAATCCACGAGCCGATGCTGGGCATTCCCTGGCGAATCGTCCCCGTCGTCATCTCCAACGTGGCTGGGTTGTGGCTGTTCGAATGGGCGAAGTTGCCGCGGATAATGGCCATGTCGTCGACACAATCGCCCAAACGCGGGAAAAGTTCGGAAACTTCGATGCCCGACTGGCCTCGCTTCGGGAAGTTGAACGGCGAGCCTTTGATCTCGCCGGTCACGGCTGGAATCGGACCAGCGGCCGCGAAACTGTGTCTTTGACGATTCAATCGGGCGAGTGTGGGCTTGGGGTCGAAGGTGTCAAGATGGCTTGGGCCGCCCACCATGAAAAGAAAGATGCACGCCTTGGCCTTGGCGGGCAACGTCGGTTCTGAGTTCGTTCCGGGCGCCGCGCGGAGAGCGCCGTCGCTGGCCAGCATGTAGGTCATCGCCGTGCCAAAGAAACCGTTGCCAGCCCG
>JBAXFO010000555.1:0-3939 GCA_037139885.1 Planctomycetota bacterium | reverse complement strand
CGCCCGGGGCGTCGACCGCGACCGGCTTCTCGGTGAAGAGATGCTTGCGCGCCCGAACGGCGGCTTCGATGTGCATCGGCCGAAAGCCGGGCGGGGTGGCGAGGATCACGAGATCGCAGTTTTCGATGACGCGCTGATAGGCGTCGAGGCCGACGAAAATCCGCTCGGCGGCGACATCGGTTTTGCCGCGAATGTCGGCGTCGCGGTGATTGCGCAGCCGCGTCACGAGGCCTTCCGCACGATCGCGAAACGCATCGCCGACGGCGACGAGCTTGCAGTTGCTATCGGCGAGAAGGTTCTGCTCGACGGCGCCCGACCCGCGCCCGCCGCAACCAACGACGCCGACGCGAACGAGATCATTGCCGCCCGGAAAGGCGTTGGCGGAAATGGTGTTCGCCGCCAAAACGGACCCAGCGGCGGCCGAAGCCTTCAAAAATCGGCGTCGCGATGTCTTCTGCATGAAATACTCCTTGATGAGATGGGGGCGATCGTCCATTTTCAGGGACGGAGGACGGGATTGCAATTGGGAAAAGCCGGTGGCTCGCCAAAACGCGAAAACCGATGGCGCTTCCGATTCAATCTGCCGTTGCCGCGGGCTCTCACCGTGACTACATCGTTAAATGTTTGCGTCGTAACGTTTACGGACGTGCGTCGGCGAATCGTTCGCCGACATATCTGAATTCTTTCCCCCGGAGTTGTAAGAAATGGGCGCACTGGCCAAATCGTTTGAAAACGTGCTGCATGGCCTTTCGACCTTCGAGAAAGAATTCCCCAAGCTGATCGAAAAGTTTACGGGGAGCCTTGGGGCCGAGCGCGATCTGACGGCTCTCAATCTGTTGCTGAAGAGCTTCGATAAGAACTTGTCGGGGGCGGTCAGCGTACTCGTCAAAGCGAAGCCGGAAAAGTTGCAGGCTTGCGCCAAAAGCGTCTTCGAAATCGCGAAACTCTACCTTTCGAAGATCGAGACCTCCAAGGACGGCTACATGACGAGCGCGGCGGAGGGGGCGCTCGAGCGGATCCGCGACACGGCCAAAAAGATCGAAACCGCCAAGGCGATCGACTCGAAGCAGTCCGAAGAACTGAAGAGTTCCGTCAACATTTGGTCGAAGGTAAAGGATCGGCAAAAGCAGATCTTCGAGGCGAAGGTGACTCAGGAGCGCAAGGAAGCTGGCGAACACGCCAAGATGTTCAAAGAAGCCTGGGCGCTCTACAAGAAGATCGACGCCAAGACGACGTTCGATCTCATCAAGAGCTGGGAAATTTCGCCGGAAGGCAAGAAGCGATCGCTCGCGGATCCCATCAATCAAAAGGTGGAGGCGTTCATCAAGAGCCTTTCGCAAGCGCTGGAAGACGCCTCGCTGGAAAAGTTCAACGACCAACTCTACAACGCCGTGAGCGATCCCCTCGAGCTTTTCAAACGCGAGTATCGAAACGCCTATGCCGTGGTCAAGGCTCCCGGCCTTGTCAAGAAGGTGCTCGAAAAGGCCGAGGAAGCCGGTGTCGTCAAGAACGGCGGGAAGAAATAAGGTCCGACGGAGCGCGCAGCACGCCCGCTCACGGCGCCTTCTTCTTCGGCTCGTTGTCCTCGCTTTCGCGCGTGATCTTCGATTTCAAATCGCGCAAGTCTTCTTGTTCGTTCTCGACGCACACGACGCGGAAGCCGACGAAATCGGCGTCGGTCATCCACCAGATGCTTTGCGGTTGCTGCGGATCGCGGCGGAGCCATTCGCGGTCGGAGAAGAGGCGCGTCGCGCTGCGGCAGCGTTCGGGTCCTTGCGACCACGAGCCGCCGCGAACGACGTACGGGTAGCGAAATTGCCGGGGCTGGTTGACCGGTTGCAGCGAGGCTTTGTCGGTCGGGAATTTCGCGTAATAATCGGCTTGATAATAATCGACGCACCATTCGGCGACGTTGCCGTAGATGTCGTAAAGCCCCCACGGATTCGGCTTCTTCTTGGCGACGACGTGCGTCTTGTCGTCGGAGTTGCCCTCGAACCAAGCATAGTCACCGAGCTTCGCTTCATCGTTGCCGAAGAACCACGGCGTCGTCGTCCCAGCACGGCACGCCCATTCCCATTCGGCTTCCGTCGGCAGACGATAACGTTTGCCGGTCTTGGCCGAGAGCCATTGGCAGTAATGCATGGCCGCGTGCACGGTCATGCACAAGGCCGGTTGATTGTCGCGGCCATGGCCGAAGGTTTCGTCGGCGTACGGCGGCGTCGGCTTGCTGACGGCGTCGGCCAGCTTCGTCGCCGGATCGTCCGACTTTTTGAAATCTTGCTTCTTCTGCCAGTAAAGATCGTATTCATCCCAGGTCACTTCGCATTTGCCGATCCAGAAGGGCTTGAGCGTGACGGGATGTTGCGGGCCCTCGTGGGCTTCGCGGTTTTTCTCGTCGGCTGGGCTGCCCATCATGTACGTACCGCCCGGGATCGGCATCATGTCGAACGAAACGCGGCCCGTCAACTTCTCGGTGAACGCCTTGAGCTTGTTGTCCTCGACGATCGGCAATTTCGCCGCCGCCTGGCCGGTCGAGGTTTTCGGCTGAAAGGCGCAAAGCAGCGTCGCCGCCACGATCGTCAGCCAGGAAAGAGGATGTTTCAGTAACGCGGTCATGGCTAAAATACTCCGAAACGATTGGGCTCGTCGCTGTTGGAACCGAATTTGAGATGTCCCATGCGTGCGCACGCGATTGCCTCTTGTTGTATCATTTTGGTTGCCCTCGTCGCTGTCAACGCCATCGACCCGCCTCGGCCCCCTCAAGAGCCGGTCTTGCAACGCTACGAGTTCAGCGAACCGCACATGGGAACGACTTTCCGCATCGTGCTATACGCCCCTGCCGAAGACATCGCGAAGACCGCGGCCAAGGCGGCGTTTGCACGCATCGCCGAACTCAATCGCATCATGAGCGACTATCTCGACGACAGCGAACTCATGAAGCTCTGCAAAACGGCTAACGAATGGACGCCCGTGAGCGCCGATCTCTTCAGCGTACTCACGAGGGCGGACGCCATGGCGAAGGCGTCCGAGGGGGCGTTCGATATCACGGTCGGCCCGGTGGTTCGGCTCTGGCGCCGGGCTCGTCGCACGCGCGAGATGCCGTCCGCGGAGGCGCTCAAGAAGGCCCTGGCGCTCGTCGATTATCGCAACGTCGAACTCGATCCCGCCCGGCGCGCCGTTCGGTTGCGCATCGGCGGCATCTTGCTCGATCTCGGCGGCATCGCCAAGGGATATGCCGCCGACGCGGCCCTGGCTGTGTTGCGCAGCCATGGTTTGACTCGGGCTCTCGTCGCGGGCGGCGGCGACATCGCCGTCGCCGACGCGCCCCCCGACGCGAAAGGTTGGAAAGTCGCTCTGGAGGCCCCGCTGCCCGAAGCCGCCCCCACGGTGCTTCTCTTGACGCATGCCGCCGTGTCGACCGCGGGCGACGCGAATCAGTTCGTGGTCATCGACGGCAAACGTTATTCGCACATCGTCGACCCGCGCACGGGGCTGGGGCTCGTCGGCCAGCGTGCCGTCAGCGTCATCGCGAAGACGGGCACGGAAGCCGATGCGTTCGACACGGCTGTTTGCGTCATGGGCATCGATAAGGGCATGAAGCTCATCGAAGCGAATCCGCAGTTATCGGCTCGCTTCGTGGAAGGGGGCGAAAAAGCGAGTATTGTCGAATCCAGCCGTTTTAAAGTCGTTGTCCTGCAGTCCAAACGGCGCGAATAAACGGTCGAACCGATGAAAGAGCCTTGCAGATCGGCGATTTCTTCACGAAATGCTCCCCGAATCCTCATCAAGTCTTAAAATCACCCTCACACGCCGCGCCGCCCCGCGAAGCGACTTGCCGCCCGCCGATCGTCGGGAGCGAACCAGAGGGATGCGAATGCGATTCAGTTTGATACCGAAGGAAATGAAGTTCTTCGAGCTGTTCAATCAGACAATGCAGCG
>JBAXFO010000554.1:0-3944 GCA_037139885.1 Planctomycetota bacterium | reverse complement strand
TCTTGCTCGGGATCCGCAAGCATCGCCTCGGCGTTCGCCAGATCGGCGGCCACTTTTAAGTAGTCGTCGTACGGCTTGAGCATCTTCGAGACGGAGCCGTGTTCTTTGGCGAGTTTCGTATAGCGGTTGCGATCGCCGATCACATCGGGATCGCCCAGCAGCGTTTCCAATTCGGCGAAGCGGACTTTCAGCTGTTCGAATGCCGGCCACATGATTGACGCTCCGCACGCGGAGAAAGGGTTACGGATGTTGCGTTGCGGCCCAGAAGGGTGTTCAAAACGGGAATCCAAAAAAGAAACCGGCAAGAGAACGCCATGACGCGTGCTCTTGCCGGTTTTCGATACGGAAGCGCTATTGAGCCTTGACTTCCTCGACCTTTTTGCGTCCCGTCCAGTTGTACTTCTTCTGGAATTTCTCGACGCGGCCGGTGGTATCGACGAACTTCATCTTGCCGGTGAAGAACGGATGGCACGCCGAGCAAATTTCGACGGAGATGTTCTTTTTGGTGCTACGAGTGGTGAAGACGTTCCCGCACCCGCAGGTGACGGTCGCTTCTTCATACTTGGGGTGGATGCCTTCTTTCATGGCCGACTCTCACAAAAAGCGGACCCTGGAATTTCGCGTCAACCGTCATTATAAGAGGGGGCGCGCCAGGGACAAGGGTCGATGATGGTTCGCGGCTCTCCGCAGGAGAGCGCTGACGTGTCGTGACCGAAGCTGCGAGGCGGTCGGGGGTGAAGTGTCCGGGCGTGAAGTGTCCGAGCACAACCTGGCAGCGCTCTCCTGCGGAGAGCCGCGAACGCATTCCGAAAATCGGCAAAGTTCAGCGCCCGACCGCGACGATGATGAATCGGCTCGAATACTTCACCAATTCTCGCCGTCTACATCTTCGAACGGCGGGAAATCGCTTGACAGCGGTTTTGGTGCGGTTAATGTGAGTTTATCGGGAGTTCCGGAAGTCAAAATCGACGTTGCCCCAGACAAGCGAACCCTCTCGGAAGGGCTCGGCCAACGGGTTTTTCGAACCATTGGATGCTGTGTTCGAAAATTGGCCCTGCTCGATCGCGTTCCTCCCTCCTGCCTGAATCGGTTGCGTCTTTCGGGATCGAAAGGTCGACCACTCTCTCCGCGGCGAGTTCAAATCGCGCGGATTCGCGGAGTTCTCCCAGTAGCCATGAAGTCTTCCCTTTGCGGATGGACATGTGGTGTCATCGCCCTTGTCTGTTCGATTTCATTCCTCCAGGCCGACCCGCACCACGAGCCCGCTCCCGGCGGCGATTGGGCCTTCCATCGATTTCAGCGCCCCGCCGCCCCTGTCGTCGCTCGCTCCGGCTGGGTGCGGAATCCCATCGACGCCTTCGTGCTCAGCAAGCTCGAGGGCAAGGGTCTTTCCCCCAACCGGCAGGCCGATCGGCTCACGCTGCTCAAACGCGTCACGTACGATATCACCGGTCTCGCTCCCACCCCGGCCGAACTCGACGCCTTCCTCAACGACGAATCCGCCGACGCCTATGAAAAAGTCGTCGATCGCCTGCTCGCCAGCCCTCATTTCGGCGAACGCTGGGCCCAGCACTGGCTCGATCTCGTGCGCTATTCCGAAACCGATGGCTTCAAGGTCGATCGCTATCGCCCCGATGCGTATCGCTATCGCGACTATGTGATTCGTTCGTTCAATGCGGATCTGCCGTACGATCGCTTCGTCCGCCAACAGCTGGCCGGCGACGAACTCGAGCCGGAGAATCCCGACGCCATCCTCGCCACCGGCTTTCTCCGTCTGCATCCGGAAGAAACGAATGCCGCCAATTATCGCCAGGTTCGGCAAGATATTCTCGACGACGTGACCGAAGTCATCGGCCTCTCGTTCCTCGGTTTGACCGTCGGCTGCGCCCGCTGTCACGATCACAAGTTCGATCCCATCGGCCAGGACGATTACTTCGAAATGCAAGCCTTCTTCGTGGGCATGTTGCCGTGCGATACGGGCCTGCTTCGCGGCGAAGCCGCCAAAGAGTATCAAGCCAAACGCGCGAAATGGGATAGCGCGACGGCCTCCCTCCGCAGCCAAATGAACGAACTTCTGAAAAACGTCAGCAAGCAAGTCTTTGACGAATCCGTCGTCGCCCTCGACGACGAAACGCAGACGGCGCTCAAGACCGCCGAAGCCAAACGCACCTCCATGCAGATGCAGCTGGCGACTCTGGGCATCAAGCAGTTCGCCCGCAAGTACGAACGCATGCATCGCCGGCTGTCCGCGGCCGATCAGGTCGTCTTTGAAAATCTGCGCAAGAAGCTGGCCGAGTTCGACGCGATCAAGCCCGTCATGCCGACCGCGATGGCCGTGCGCGACGCCGGGCCGGTGCCGCCGCCGACGTTTCGTCTGGGCGGCGGCGATTGGCGGCGGCCCAAACGCGAGGTCCGCCCCGACGTGCCCGAGAGCATCGAAGAAGCCAAGGGGGCCAAGATCGCGCCGCCGCGAAGCAATCCGCAGTCCAGCGGCCGGCGTTCGGCGTTCGCCAACTGGCTCGTCGAGTCCGATCATCCGCTCACGAGCCGGGTGATCGTCAATCGTCTCTGGCAGCAATACTTGGGCAAAGGCATCGTGGCCACGCCCAGCGATTTTGGCGTCGCCGGCGCCCGCCCCACGCATCCCGAACTGCTCGACTTCCTCGCCAGCGAACTCGTCCATCGCGGCTGGAGCTTGAAGGCGATCCACCGCTTGATCGCCACCTCGGCCACTTATCGGCAAGCCTCCGCCCCCGAACTGAACCCGCTCGCGCGCGTGGCCGGCAAAGTCGATGCCGACAACCAGACGTTATGGCATGCCCGTGGGCGCCGCCGCGTCGCCGAGTCGATTCGCGATGTCGCCCTGCAAGCGTCGGGCCTGTTCAATCCGCGCATGTTCGATCTCAGCGCTTGCCCCGAATTGCCCGAGAGCATTTTGAACGCGAGTCGGGCCTGGAATCCCGATGAGGCGGTGGAAGACCGCAATCGCCGCTCGATTTACGTGTTCAATCGCCGCAACCTGACCTACCCGCTCTTCGCCGCCTTCGATGGGCCGAACCGCTCCATGAGTTGCGCCGCTCGAACGGCGACCGTCACCGCTCCGCAAGCTTTGCTCATGCTCAACGGCGAATTCAGCATCCAACAGGCCCAGGCCCTCGCGAAACGCCTCTCCGCGAAATCGCAGGATGTGACGGCCATCGTCCGCGGCGCGTACAGCAGCGTCTTGTGCCGCGAACCAACGGCGGAAGATCTCTCGGGCGCCGAACGGTTCATTCATCACCAGGCGGAGCGCATTCGCGGCGACTCCCCAGACGCCAGGGCGGCCGCGATCGTCGATTTTTGCCATGCTCTGCTCAACAGCGCCGAATTCATGAACATCGAATAACATCATCGTTTGCGAACGATCCCCTATGACGACCAACCCGCATTTCTTCGCTCCCACGTCCCGCCGCGACTTCCTGCGTCGCGCCGGCGGCGGCTTCGGCGGCCTGGCTCTCGCGTCTCTGCTGGCGCGTGGCGACGCCCCCGCTCCGCGCAATCCGCTCGCCCCTCGCCCCGCGCATTTCGCGGGCAAAGCGAAGAACGTCATCTGGATCTTTTGCGACGGCGGACCCAGCCACATCGATCTCTTCGATCCCAAACCCGCCCTCAACCGCTATCATGGCCAACCCCTGCCGCCGAGTTTTCCGCGGCCGCAAACCGCGATGGGCGTGACCGCCAACAACCCACTCATGGCTTCGCAGCGCCGCTTCCGCCGCCATGGCCAATCGGGGGCCTGGGTCAGCGACTGGTATCCCGAAATCGCCACCTGCGCCGACGATTTGTGCGTGCTTCGCAGCTGCGTCGCCGATGGCCTCACGCACGTCACCAGCATTTTGCAAATGAACACTTGCAGCCTGATCCCGGGCCGGCCGAGTCTGGGGTCGTGGGCGCTTTATGGCCTG